>CALMAD010000200.1 GCA_937859105.1 uncultured Propionibacteriaceae bacterium | reverse complement strand
GCTCTTCCGATCTCGCGTCGGTCGCCGGCGTCCCGGCGGAGTGGGCCTTGTCTTTCTTCTTCTTGGCCATGGTCTCCTTCTCGGATGGGCGGGCTACCGCGGGTCAGTGGACGAACGCCCCCACCGCGGCGACGGCCAGGGGCGCGAGCAGCAACGCGGGCAGCAGGTTGGCCACGGGGATCGCCCGGATCTTCAGCAGCCGCAGCCCGAGCGCCAGCAGCAGGACGCCGCCCGTCGCCGACAGGGCGTCGATCTGCGCGAGGCTCAGAAAGCTGCCGAGCAGGGCGGCCGTGAGCGTCAGGGCGCCCTGGATGACCCCGAGCAGGACCGCCGCCACCAGCACGCCCGCCCCGAGGGTGGACGCGAACGCGATCGCCGCGAAGCCGTCCATGACGGCCTTAACGACGAGCTGGCCGGAGCCGCGGCCCAACCCGTCGGAGATCGCGCCCAGGATGGTCAGCGGCCCGACGCAGAACAGCAGGGTCGGCGTGACGACGGCGTCCACGAACGTGCCCGACTCGCCGGTGCCCGGCAGGCGAACGCGCAGCCAGTCGGCCGCGCCCTCCAGGCGCTCCTCCAGGCGGAGCGCGGTGCCGACGAGCGCGCCGACGAGCAGCGACCCCAGCACGATCAGGGTGGACGCCCCGCCGCCGACCGCGCGGGCGAACTCGGCCGACGTGATGCTCACCGCCGACAGCCCGCCCAGCACGAGGGTCATCAGGCCGAGCACGTCGGTGATGACGTCGCGCGCCCGGACGGGGATCCGGTTGCCCAGCCCGAGCCCGACGCCCGCGCCGACCGCGACCGTGACCACATTGACGACCGTCCCGAACCCGATGAACACCACCCCATACAATCACCCTTGTGCTTCAAACGATCGACGTCCGTGGCCAACAGCTCGACTATCGGCGCGTGATACCGCGCGCCGAGTTCGACGTCGAGCACGCCGTCGAGGTCGTCGCGCCGATCTGCCGCGCGGTCGCCGAGCGGGGCGAGGACGCGCTGGCCGAGTTCGCCGAGCGGTTCGATCACGTCGTGCCGCCGAATTTCCGGGTGCCGCCCGAGCAGCTGGCCCGGTGCGCCGACGAGCTCGACCCGGCGGTGCGGGCGGCGTTCGAGGAGTCGATCCGCCGCCGTCGCGCGGTCGCGGAGGCGGAGAGGGAGCCCGGCGTCGTCCGGGTGGAGATCGCGCCAGGCGCCGTCGTGGAGCAGAAGTGCATCGCCGTGGGCCGCGTCGGGCTGTACGTGCCGGGCGGGCTCGCGCCGCTGGCCAGCTCGGTGCTCATGAACGTGGTCCCCGCCCAGGTCGCGGGCGTCGGCTCGCTGGCCGTGGCGTCCCCGCCGCAGGCCGAGTTCGGCGGGCTGCCGCACCCGAGCATCCTGGGCATGTGCCACCTGCTGGGCGTCGACGAGGTGTACGCGGTCGGCGGCGCGCAGGCGATCGCGATGTTCGCCCACGGCGTCGAGGGGCTGTGCGCGCCGGTCGACATGGTGACCGGCCCCGGCAACATCTACGTCGTCGCGGCGAAGCGGCTGCTGCGCGGCGTCATCGGCATCGACTCCGAGGCCGGCCCGACCGAGATCGCGGTGCTGGCCGACGACTCGGCCGACCCGGCGTTCGTCGCCGCCGACCTGCTGAGCCAGGCCGAGCACGACCCGCTGGCGGGCTCGGTGCTGGTCACCGACTCCCCGCAACTCGCGCGCGCGGTGGACGCCGAGCTGACGCGGCAGGCGTCCCTCACCAAGCACGCCGAGCGCGTCCACACGGCGCTGAGCGGGCGGCAGTCGGCGGTGATCCTGGTCGACGACATCGCGCAGGGCCTCGCGGTGGTGGACGCCTACGCCGCCGAGCACCTGGAGATCCAGACCCGGGACGCCTACTCGGTCGCCCAGCGCGTCCGCAACGCCGGGGCCATCTTCGTCGGCCCGTACTCGCCGGTGCCGCTCGGCGACTACTCGGCCGGGTCGACCCACGTGCTGCCGACCGCCGGCGCCGCGCGCCACAGCTCGGGGCTGAACGTGAAGAGCTTCACCAAGGCCGTCCACATCATCGACTACTCGGCCGAGGGGCTCGCCGAGCTGGCCGACACGATCGAAACGTTCGCGGCCGCCGAAGACCTGCCGGGCCACGGCGCGGCCATCGCGATCAGAAGGGGGAACGCCCGATGAGGCCGGAGGTCAGCCTGGCGGAACTGCCGCTGCGTCCGGAGTTGGTGGGGGAGGAGCCGTACGGCGCGCCGCAGCTCGACGTGCCGGTCTGCCTCAACGTCAACGAGAACCCGTACCCGCCGACGCCTGCGATCCGTCGCGACATGGCCGACGCGATCATGGAGGTCACGACCCGGGTGAACCGCTACCCCGACCGGGAGGCGACGAACCTGCGCTGGGCGCTGGCCCGCTACCTGGGCCACGGGCTCACGATCGACCAGATCTGGGCCGCGAACGGCTCCAACGAGGTGATGAGCCACCTGCTGGGCGCGTTCGGGGGGCCCGGGCGCCGCGTCCTGACGTTCACGCCCACGTACTCGATGTACCCCGAGTATGCGCGGAACACGCACACCGAGTTCGTGACCGTGCCGCGGCGTCCCGACTTCACGGTGGACGCCTCGCTGGCGCTCGAGGCGATCGACCAGCACCGGCCCGACGTCGTGCTGATCACGACGCCGAACAACCCCACCGGCACGACGACGTCGCTGGAGACGTTCGTGGAGATCCTGGAGCGGACGGACGCGATCGTGGTCGCCGACGAGGCCTACCAGGAGTTCGCCGCCCACCCCGAGAACACGGCGCTGACGCTGCTGCCCTCCTACGGCAACCTCGTGGTCAGCCGCACGATGAGCAAGGCGTTCGCGCTGGCCGGGGGGCGCATCGGGTACTTCGCCGCGACGCCCGCGATCGTGGACGCCTGCCGCATCGTCCGGCTGCCGTACCACCTCTCGGCGCAGACGCAGGCCATGGCCGAGGTCGCCCTGACGCACGCCGACGACATGCTCGCGAAGGTCGACCTGCTGCGGGAGGCGCGCGACGAGATGCTCGTCCGGTTGCCGACGATGGGGTTCGAGGTCATCCCGAGCGACGCGAACTTCGTCCTGGTCGGCCGCTTCGCCGACCGGCACGACGCCTGGCAGCAACTGCTGTGCCGCGGCGTCCTCGTGCGCGAGACCGGCCCGGCCGGGTTCCTCCGGGTGTCCGCCGGGACGCCCGCCGAGATGGAAGCCTTCTACACCGCCCTGGCGGAGATCGAGGTGGCACGATGACCAACCGCACCGCGCGCGTGGAACGCGCGACGTCCGAGTCGACGATCACGGTCGAGATCGACCTGGACGGCACGGGGCAGTCCACGATCAGCACCGGCGTCGGCTTCTACGACCACATGCTGACCGCGCTCGCGAAGCACTCGCTGATCGACATGACGGTGGACGCCGTCGGCGACGTCCACATCGACGGGCACCACGTGGTGGAGGACACGGCGATCGTCCTGGGCAAGGCGTTCGCACAGGCGCTCGGCGACAAGAAGGGCATCCGCCGCTACGGGGACGCCACCGTCCCGCTCGACGAGGCGGTCGCGCGCTGCGTGGTCGACCTCGCGGGGCGTCCGTACGTGGTGTGCTCCGGCGAGCCGGACGCCCAGGTGTACGCGCTCATCGGCGGATCCGGCGTCCCGTACGCGGGCTCGATGACGTACCACGTCATGGAGTCGTTCGCGACGAACGCGGGCATCTGCCTGCACCTGACGCTGCTGGGCGGGCGTGACCCGCACCACATCGTGGAGGCTGAGTTCAAGGCGCTGGCGCGGGCCCTGCGGGCCGCG
>CALMAD010000199.1 GCA_937859105.1 uncultured Propionibacteriaceae bacterium | reverse complement strand
GTGCGCGAGAGAGGAGTTGAACCTCCACGTCCTTTCGGACACACGGACCTGAACCGTGCGCGTCTGCCATTCCGCCACTCGCGCGCGTTCTCCACTAGGAGAACAGCCCGATTAAGGTAGCACGCCCGCCCGGTGCGATGCACATCGGCCGTCCTGCGGCCTTCTCCTCAGACCCCGCCCGTGATCTCCGCTCATGAGCGCCGCTCGAGGATCCAGACGCGGTAGTCCCCTACGTCCCGGACCCCGTCTTCCCGGAAGCCCAGCCGCGTCAGCGTGGCCAATTCGTCGGAGGCGTCCCGGGCGGTCAGGCTCACCCCGACGACCCGCCGGACGCCGGCCAATCGCAGGCCGGCGTCCGCGATGGGGATCTCGGTTTCCCACAGCGTGGGAGACCCCTCCAGGTCGCGGTCGAGCGTCAGGTCACGCATGCCGGCGAAGTCGTCGGGGTAGGCGTACCGCGCCACGCGCGCCAGCGAGTCGTGCTGGATCCACAGCCCGTCGCCGGGACGCTTCACCGCACCCACGGTCCGGGCGACCGCCAGAACGTCACCCTTGGCGTCCGGCTGCCGGATCGCCGCCCAATACTGGACGCCGAGCCCTCCGAGCGCCACGGCCGCGAGCGCCGCGCAGACGGCGCGCATCACTGAGCGGCGGGCGTCCAGCAGGCCCGTCAACCCTGCGCCGACCACCAGGGCGAGGGCGGGCGCCGAGATCGCGCAGTATTTGGGATCGTAGAGCGGCAGGACGGTCCCGGCGGCCAGCAGCGCCAGCGCGGGCAGCCCCGCCCACCCGAGCAGCAGCACCGCTAGGGGTCCGCCGCCCAGCGACCCGGATTCGCCGGGCTCCCCGCGGACGCCTGGCCGGCCCTCCGAACCCGCCTCGCCGGACGCCGACCGCAGGCGTTCCACCAGGCCCCACAGCGCCACGACCACGGCGAGCACGAGCGCCAGGCTGCTCACGACGACGATCCGCATGGGGAACAGGTCCCCGAGGAAGCCGCCGAGGAAGACCCTCGGCAGGGCGACGACGTCCCCCGACCCGACCAGGGGGATCCACGACACCTGGCCCCGCTGCCCGATCGCCATGAGCGCCACCGGCAGGGCCGGCAGGACGCCTGCCGCCGAGCTGGCGACCAGCGGCCCTATCGGACGCCGCTGCGCACGCATCTGCCAACCAGCCGCCACCCACAGCGCCGGGAGCGCCAGGTAGCAGTAGAAGAAGAGCACGCAGGCGACGGCCGTCACGACGGTGTTCGCCACCCAATACCGGCGCAGCCCGGTCGTCAGCGCCCGCAGCAGAAAAAGGACCCCGAGCGTCAAGAACAGCGTCGCCATCGCGAACGACCGGGCCTCGATCGCCATCCACACCGTTCTCGGAAGCACGACGAACGCGACGCCGGCCACGATCGCCGCCGCGCGTCCCCACAGCCGATGGGAGATCTCCGCCACCACCCCGGCGGTCACCGCGACCGCGAGCGCCGACGGCACCCGCAGCAGCGCAGGCGTGTACCCGACCACACCCAGCCAGACGTGCATCAGCGCGTAGTAAGCGGCGTGGACGGCGTCCACGTCGGTGAGCATCCGGCCGAGGGCGTCCCAACTGCGCTGGGACGCCGCGAGCGTGGCAACCTCGTCGAACCAGAGCCCCGGGACGCCGATCCCGGCGAGCGACACGACCAGCGCGAACACCACCACCCCGCCGGCGGGCAGCCCCGCTTCCATTCGGTCTCGCACGCCTCCACGATAGGGGCGGGGCGTTTCGCCGGTTCCCTAGAATGGCCGCGTGAAGGGACGACGCGCATCGCTTGGGCAGCACCGGGGTGACGTCTTACTGGTCTCGCCGCATCTGGACGACGCCGTCCTCTCCTGCGAGGCGTGGATCAGCCGCGAGAACGCCCTCGACATCCTGACCGTCTTCTGCGGGCGTCCCGTGCCCCCGGTCGAGAGCCCGTGGGATCTGGAAGCCGGCTTCGCGAACTCGGACGTCGCGCTCGAGAGCCGCCTGGCCGAAGACGACGCGGCGTTCGCCGGAACCCCCCACCGCCGCCAGCACCTCGACCTGCTCGACCAGCAGTACCTCGACCGTGACCGTACTCCCGAGGAGGCAGCATCCCTCGCCGCCTGGGTCACCGACTGGGTCACCCAGGCGCACGATCCGTTGG
>CALMAD010000198.1 GCA_937859105.1 uncultured Propionibacteriaceae bacterium | reverse complement strand
CCGCGCTGACGGGCGCGCGCGGCCGGACGCCCCGGCGAGCTCACGGCATACAGAAAGGCCCCCGCGGATGCGGGGGCCCTTCTGTGACCGGTCTCGGGACGGGAGGAACCCGAGCTTGAGGGGGTCTTAGCTGGCGCCTCGGGATTCGACGACCGCCCCGAAGGTGCGGAAGAGAATCGCGAGATCCTGCAGCATCGACCAGTTGTCGACGTAGTAGAGGTCGAGACGGACCGTGTCGTCCCACGACAGGTTCGAACGGCCGGAAACCTGCCACAGCCCGGTCATGCCCGGACGGACGTCGAGACGGCGGCGCACATGCTTCTCGTACCGCTCGACCTCGCTCGGGAGAGCGGGGCGCGGGCCGACGAGGCTCATGTCGCCCTTGAGCACGTTGAAGAGCTGAGGCAGCTCGTCAAGGCTGAGCTTGCGGATGATGCGACCCACCGGGGTGATGCGGGGGTCGTGCTTCATCTTGAACAGGACGCCGGCGCCCTCGTTCTGCGCCATGAGATCCTTCAGCTTCGCCTCCGCGTCCAGGCACATCGAGCGGAACTTCAGGCAGTGGAACGGGCGCCCCTTGATGCCGACGCGCACCTGCCGGAACATGACCGGGCCGCGGTCGCCGATCTTGATCGCGAGGGCCACCGCCGCCATGATCGGCGAGGTCGCGAGGATGAGCAGAGATGAGCCGACGATGTCGAAGGCCCGCTTGAACCAACGGCCGGCGCGCTCGGCGCGGGGCCGCTCGATGTCCACCAGCGGCAGGCCGGCGACCGGCCGCACGTTCACCCGCTCCGCCGAAATGTCGGTGAGGGCCGGGACCACGATCATGCGCGCGCGCTGATCCTCCAGCGCGCGGGCCATGCGGTTGAAGGCCGTCGCCCGCGGGAACGAGCCCTCGGCGAAGATGACCGCGCTCGCGCCGGTCTCGCGCAGGGCGAGCACGGCGTCGTCGGGACTGCCGACGATCGGCACGCCGGACGCCGTCTCGTCTTCGTACGAGTCGCTCGGCAGCGCCCCGACGACCTCGTAGCCGAGCCAGCGCTCGCGCTGGAGCACCCGCAGCACGTCCTCGATGTGGTCGAGGCTGCCGGCCACCAGCGTCGGCGTCATGAGACGGCCGGCGCGGCGCGCCCGGTGCAGGAAGCGGCGGATCGCGAAGCGCCCCACGAGCAGCAGCGGGATGCCGATCAGGAAGAGCAGCACGAAGAAGCCGCGCGACAGGTCCCACTGCAGCAGGTAGGCGAGGATGCCGACCGCCCCCGCGGTGACCAGCGACGCGTTGAGCACGGAGACGTACTCGCCGGTGCCGGCGCCGGTGCGCTTCGGCTTGTAGGCGCCGAAAGAGGCGAGGACGCCGAGCCACACCACGGCGATGACCGTGCCGACGGGCGTCAGGTACTCGGCGACGTACGGCTGCTGAAAGATGCCGACCGCGTCACGGAAACGCGTCGCGACCACGGTCGAGAGGGCGACGGCCACGAGGTCGAAGGCCAGGAGAATGAGGCTCTCACGGGCCAGACCTTCATGGGGGCGGCGCCACTTGGAGCGCAGCTCTTGGGAGCGTGCGCTCGAGCGAAAATCTAACGTCATCGGTTGTTCCCCCCGGAAACCAAATGCCAGTCTTGGCGAGCCTCCACGGGGTCAACGTGGAGTTT
The DNA here is from genome assembly GCA_937859105.1 of uncultured Propionibacteriaceae bacterium. GTDB lineage: Bacteria > Actinomycetota > Actinomycetes > Propionibacteriales > Propionibacteriaceae > Propioniciclava. Next base: position 332 of record CALMAD010000198.1, on the reverse strand, counting down.
CCTGCGCCAAGCGATTGCGCGTTCATTATGCCCACACGCGTGGGTCAGTGCAATCTTGCATGTGTCCTCGTTGCCATCTGGACGGGTGTCGTGACCCACCCGGATGTCCCCAACATGACGGGGCGGCCGCTGCGTCATCGGTGAGGGGTGGAGCCGCCACAAATGGGCGATTACAAGGGTGTTGTCCTCGTGGGGCGACGCCGTCCGGGGCCGCTCGGACGCTCCCATCGTCGCCGGCGCATCCGATGTGTCAGCTATGTTACGGGGCGTGGTGAGGTTCACTTATTCACTGATGTCACCCGCGAGGGGGACAGAAAATTTGAGATCGGAAG
>CALMAD010000197.1 GCA_937859105.1 uncultured Propionibacteriaceae bacterium | reverse complement strand
CCCGACCCGGCGCCTCGCCGAGCTGCTCGGCCATCAGCCACGGCCGGGCCTGCACGATGCCGGACCGGGCCCCCAGGCCGCGCAGCCCGCTGGCGACCTCCAGCCCCCAGACGCCGCCGCCGACCACCAGCGCGACCGGCGGACGCCCGAGGCGTCCCTTCTGCCGCTCCACCTCGGCGCGGATCGCCGCGACGTCGTCGACGGTGCGTAGCCCGAGCGCGCGGTCCGCGCCCGGCACCTTCAGCGTCGCCGCGCGCGAGCCCGTGGCCAGCACGCAGTAGTCGTAGCGGTGCTCGCCGGACGCGGACGCCACCGTTCTCTTGCGGCGGTCGATGCCGAGGGCCCGGTCGCCGACGCGGAGGTCGACGCGGGCGTCGTCCCAGATGTCGGGATCGAGAGTGAGGTCTGTCTCGGTGGTGATCGTCGCGGGCAGGGCGAGGCGGTCGTACGGACGCCGCGGCTCCTGGGTCAGGACGGTCACGCGGGCGTCCGTCGGGGCGATGCCTAGGTAAGACGCCACGAAGCGGTGAGCAGCGGGGCCGCCGCCGATGACGACGACCCGTACGCTGGCGGGGGTGTCGGACATGCGTCGACCTTAAAGAGCGACCGTTGCCCGGCGGTTCCGGGCATGTAACGGTCGCTTTTCAGGCGACTCACTGCGCGCCCATGCGTCTCCGACAAGGGGGGACGCCCTTCCTCCCGCCGCCCGTCGCGGGATGGCGGCGCGCCATGCGGCGGTGGGGTGTCCCGAAGCCGGCGCTGCGCGGCTAGCGAGGATGTCTGCCGGGCCCGCAAGGGCGTCCGGATGAGCCCGACGGCGACTCACCCTAAGGGGGATCTTCGATACCCGCCTGTAACAGATAGCCAATAGTGTGTGCCTCGTGACAAGCGGACTGTTCGACGACTACGCAGGCTCAGGGCCGGCCTACGACGAGATGCTTGGCGGCGACGGCGTGCGGCCTGCCTACAGCTCCGTGCTGCGTCAGATGCGCAAGCTCAGTGATGAGGAGGTCCGTTCGCGGTCCGACTACGTGAAATCCACGTACGTCGACCAGGGCGTGACCTTCGACTTCGGCGGCGAGGAGCACCCGTTCCCGCTCGACATCGTTCCCCGGGTCCTGCTCTACGACGAGTGGGTCACGGTCGAGTCGGGCGTGAAGCAGCGGGTGAAGGCGCTGGAGGCCTTCCTCGACGACGTGTACACGCGGGGGCAGCTGTTCGAGGACGGTGTGGTGCCGCGCCGCGTCGTGATCTCCTCGCCGCACTTCCACCGCGCGATGTACGGCGTCCGGCCCCCGAACGGCGTGCACGTCCAGGTGGCCGGCATCGACCTGATCCGCGACAACGAAGGCACGTTCCGGGTGCTGGAAGACAACGTGCGGGTTCCGTCCGGCGTCTCCTACGTCATGACCAACCGGCACGCTCTGTTCTCGGCGCTGCCCGAGGTCACCAACCGGCACCGGATCCGTCCGGTGGAGAACTACCCGGCGAAGCTGCTGGCGGCCCTGCGGGCCGCGGCGCCCGCGGGGGTGTCGGATCCGACGGTCGTCGTGCTCACCCCCGGCGTCTACAACTCCGCCTACTTCGAGCACACGCTGCTCGCGCGCACGATGGGGTGTGAGCTCGTCGAGGGCCGCGACCTCGTCTGCCACGGCGGCCACGTGTCGATCCGCACGACGCGGGGCCTGCGTCCGGTGCACGTCATCTACCGGCGCGTCGACGACGACTTCCTCGACCCGGCCGTCTTCCGTTCGGATTCGGTGCTCGGCTCCGCGGGCCTCATCAACGCGGTGCGGGCCGGCAACGTGACGCTGGCGAACTCCGTGGGCAACGGCGTCGCCGACGACAAGCTCATCTACACCTACATGCCCGACATCATCCGGTACTACCTGTCGGAGGAACCGATCATCCCCGGCGTCGACACGTGGCGCTGCGAGGAGCCCGACCAGCTCGAAGAGGTGCTCGACCGTCTCGACGAGCTCGTTCTGAAGCCGGTCGACGGCTCGGGCGGCAAGGGGATTGTGATCGGCCCCAAGGCAGACAAGGCAGAGCTGGACGATCTGCGGGTCAAGGTCATCGAGAACCCGCGCGGGTGGATCGCGCAGCCGGTCGTCCAGTTGTCGACGGTGCCGACGATGATCGACGGGCAGATGAAGCCGCGGCACGTCGATCTGCGTCCGTTCGCGGTCAACGCGGGCGGCGGCGACATCTTCGTCCTGCCCGGCGGGTTGACCCGCGTCGCGCTGCCCGAGGGGCAGCTCATCGTGAACAGCTCTCAGGGCGGCGGCTCGAAGGACACGTGGGTGCTCGCCCGCGACGGCGTCCGCAGCCGCCAGCGGCGCACGAAGCCGCGTGTCCGGCAGTCGATCGCGGCGTTCGTGCCGCGCGAAGAGCTGGGCGTCGAGGCCGTCGCGCGTCAGCAGGAGCAGCAGCAACAGCAGAACCAGGCCGGAACGGAGACCTCATGCTGAGCCGCATCGCCGAGTCGCTGTTCTGGATCGGCCGGTACCTCGAGCGCGCCGAGGACACCGCGCGCACCCTGGACGTGCACCTGCAGCTCCTCATCGATGATCCCTCGGTCGATCAGGAGGCCGCGGCGCGCGCCCTCCTGAGCGTCATGGGCGCGGAGGACCCGAACCCGGGCGCGAACCTCGAGTCCGAGGTCATGCGCCTGCTGTGCTACGACGACGACTCGCCGTCGTCCGTGGTGAGCGCGATCGGCGGCGCCCGCGAGGCCGCCCGCCGGGCGCGCGAGACGGTCTCGACCGAGATGTGGGAGGCCATCAACACCACGTGGAACGCGGTGCGGGGCGGACGTCTGCAGCGCATGCGTCCGGCGAGCATGTTCCGCTCGATCAAGGAGCGCACCGCCGTCATCGCCGGCATCTCCGACAACACGATGAGCCATGACGAGGGCTGGCACTTCCTCGTGCTGGGCCGCAACCTGGAGCGGGCCGACATGACGGCGCGGCTGATCACGACGGCGATCGCGTCGTCGGGCAGCGCGGCGGCCTGGGCCAACGTGCTGCGCGGCTGCGGGGCCCACCACGCGTTCATCCGGACGTACGGCGGCACCGTCAACGACCGGGACGCCGCGGAGTTCCTCCTGCTCGACCGGCTGTTCCCGCGCTCGCTGGTCTACACGCTGCAGACCGCCGAGCAGTCGCTCGCCGAGCTCGATCTGGGGGAGCGCCGCACCGGCTTCGAGAGCGACGCCCAGCGGCAGCTGGGCACGGCGCGGGCGTCCCTGGAATACCGGCGCACGAGCGAGGTGCTGGAGGGGCTGCCCGACCGCATGGCCCGGCTGCAAGTCCGGCTCAATCAGGCCGGTTCGGCCATCTCGCAGCGGTATTTCGAGGGGGCAACCGCCGCCCAGTGGATTGGAGGCAACTGGTGAGTCGGCAGATCCGGATCGTCCACACGACCGGGTACACCTACCCGGGCGGCGCGACGGCGTCGTTCAACGAGGCGCGCATGACCCCGCGCTCGACCCGCGAGCAGCTCGTCTTGACCAGCTCGATCACCGTGTCGCCCCTGCCCTGGATGAGCCGCTACGTGGACTACTGGGGCACGCAGGTCGACAGCTTCGAGGTGCACGAGCGCCACGACCGGCTGAACGTCGTCGCGACGAGCACCGTCGAGGTCGAGCGTCGTCCGCTCGAGATCGAGGGGCTCACCTGGGAGCAGCTCCTCGCCCCCGAGCAGGAGGAGGCCCACACCGAGTGGCTCCACTGCACCGAGCGCGTCCAGCCCGGCGAGGAGTTGCGCGCGATCACCCGCGCGGCGGCCGACAGCACCGAGCGGCCTCGCGACTGCGTCCGGAGGGTGCTCGACGCCATCTCGGGCCACATTCAGTACCTCCCCGGCTCCACCGACGTCCATGCGCGCGCGGTCGATTCGTGGAGCGCCGGCGCGGGCGTCTGCCAGGACCTGGTGCACCTATCCCTCGGCGCCCTGCGCGAGGTGGGCATCCCGGCCCGGTACGTCTCCGGCTACGTCATGCCGTCGGCGGACGCCGTGGTCGGCGAGAAGACGACCGGCGAGTCGCACGCGTGGCTGCAGTACTGGGACGGCGCGTGGGTCGGCATCGACCCGACGCTCGGCGGCGTCGAGCCCGGCGAGTTCCACGTGGAGGTCGGGATCGGCCGCGACTACGGCGACGTCCCCCCGCTGCGCGGCATCTACACCGGGTCGGGGGAGTCGGACATGTTCGTCGGCGTCGAGATGACCCTCTTGGCGTGAGGCCGTAGGCTGGTCGGCATGAGCAGCGACCTTCCGATCTCGTCGAAGTACCGCTCGACACCCGACGCACCTGTCGACGATCGAGAGCGTGATTCGCTGGTCGCACGGGTCAACGACGCCTTCGAGCAGGGCAAGCTGGACGACTGGACCTACCGTCGCGCCCTCGACACCGTCTTCGCCGCGAAGACCCTCGGCGAGCTGGTTCCGGTGGTCGAAGAGCTGCCCGCTCACCCGACGCACCAGGTGCCCGCCATCGTCGAGGACTCCACGACGGGCGGGCGTCCGGGCGAGTTGAGCGAGGCGAAGGCGCCCAGCGGGCGCACCGTGGCCACGGTGGTCGGCGGCATCGCCGCCGCCCTGGTGATCCTGGTGATCCTGCTGGTCATCCTCCTCTGAGTTCCTTCTTCTCCGGCTCTCCATCGTCGTTCCGGACGCCGTCGGCGTCCGTCTGCCTCCTCCGAGCCCTCTGTGCGGCGCGGACCTCTCGAGCGGATTTGGTCCCCTTCCAGGCGTGAAGTAAGCTTGGTCGTCGGTCGCGTGTGTCTCGTGGCCGATGCCAACCAAACGCGAGAGCAGAGTAGGAATTCGTGGCGAAGAAAGAAGGAGCCCTCGAACTCGAGGGGACCGTCGTCGAGGCCTTGCCGAACGCGATGTTCCGGGTGGAGCTGACCAACGGCCACAAGGTGCTGGCGACCATCTCCGGCAAGATGCGGCAGCACTACATCCGCATCATTCAGAACGACCGCGTGGTCGTCGAGTTGTCCCCCTACGACCTTTCGCGTGGGCGCATCGTCTACCGACACAAGTAACCGAGGTTACGCCCACCATCCACCCAGTCGAGGCGCGGCAGTTTCGTGCCCCCGACGACGAGTCAAGAAAGTTGCTCGATGAAGGTTCAGCCGAGCGTCAAGAGGATCTGCGCGAAGTGCAAGGTGATTCGCCGGCACGGTCGCGTCATGGTGATCTGCGACAACCCCCGGCACAAGCAGCGTCAGGGCTGAGTCCCTGCCGCGCCGGAGCGCAGCAACCAGCCGGGTCCTCCCGGCGCACAACAGAAAACGTGACAGCAAA
>CALMAD010000196.1 GCA_937859105.1 uncultured Propionibacteriaceae bacterium | reverse complement strand
CGCGTCGAGGTGAACGGCGAGCCGGTCATCGAGCAGGGCCGCCGGGTCGACCCGGCGCGCGACACGATCCGCGTGGACGGCAAGCGCATCCCGCCGCCGCGCATCCACGTGTACCTGATGCTGAACAAGCCCAAGGGCGTCGTGTGCACCATGGACGACCCGGAGGGGCGCCGCACGGTCGCCGACCTGCTGACGACGCGCAAGGAGCGGCTCTTCCACGTCGGACGCCTCGACACCGACACCGAGGGCATGTTGCTGCTCACCAATGACGGCGACTTCGCCCAGCGGATGAGCCACCCGAAGTACGAGCTCACGAAGACGTACGTGGCCGAGATCGAGGGCGTCCTCGACCAGAAGACCGCCGCGCGCTTGCGCCGCGGCGTCACGTTGGAGGACGGCAAGATCAAGCCCGACCGCCTCAAGGTCGGCGCGATCGGCGGCAACCGGACGATGGTGACCGTCGTCCTGCATTCGGGCCGCAACCGCGTCGTCCGGCGCATATTCGAGGCGGTCGGGCACCCGGTGCGGGCGCTCACGCGCATCCAGATCGGCCCGGTGCGCATGGGCCGGCTCAAGGTGGGGGAGTACCGCGACCTCACGCGCGACGAGCTGGGCGCGCTGCTGGACGCCGTGAAGCTGTAGCGGGCGGCGTCCGGGATGCGCGTCTACGGCCTGGAGACCGAGTACGGGCTCGTCGCCCGCGTCCGGGAGGGCGCGGCGATTAGGCGCCTGAGCGCCGACGACGCCGCCCAGCGGCTGTTCGCGCCGCTCGCGCGGGAGCATCGCTCGACGAACGTCTTCCTGCGCAACGGGGGGCGCGTCTACCTCGACGTCGGGTCGCACCCCGAGTACGCGACCCCCGAGTGCCGGACGCCCGACGACCTGGTCGTCGCCGAGCGCGCCGGCGACGAGGTGCTGGCCGGCCTCGTCGAGCGGGCGGTGGCGGCCGAGCGGGCCGAGGGCCGCGAGACGGCGTTCGTCCTGCTCAAGAACAACATCGACCCGCACGGCAACACGTACGGCAGCCACGAGAACTACCTCGTCGGCCGCGACGCCGACCCCGACGCCCTCGCGGCGTGGCTCGTCGGCTTCCTCGTCTCCCGGCAGTTGATCGCCGGCGCCGGGCGCTGGCGCCGGGGCGTCTTCACGCTGTCGCAGCGGTGCGACGCGCTGGCCGACGTCGTCTCGAACCAGACCACGCGCTCGCGTCCGCTCATCAACACCCGCGACGAGCCGCACGCCGACCCGCGCGTCCACCGGCGCCTGCACGTGATCAGCGGCGACTCGAACTGCTCCGATCGGGCGAGCCTGCTCAAGGTGGCCGCCGCCGAGCTGGTGCTGCGGCTGGCCGAGTCGGGACGCCCCGCGCCGCCGGCGCCGGTCGACCCGCTGGCGGCCCTGCGGGCGTGGGGGCGCGATCCCGGGGCGGGCGTCCGGCTGGCCGACGGGACGCAGGCGTCCGCGTGGGAGGTGCAGGAGCGCTACTGCACCCTCGCCCGGGAGGTCGCCGAGCCCGCTCGAGTGGCAGCCGTGGCGCGACACGCTCGACGCGCTCACCAGGGGGGACGCCCCGCCGGCGGCCGAATGGGCGGTGAAGAAGCGCCTCATCGAGGCGCATCGCGACCGGCACGGCCTCGCGGACGCCGACCCGCGCCTCGACGCCCTCGACCTGCGCTGGCACGAGCTGGGCACCCTGCCCGACGGGCGTCCCCGCGGTCTCGCCCGGCTGCTGGAGGCCCGCGGCGCGCTGCCGCGCGTCTCGCGTCCGGACGCCGTCGCCGCCGCGCTGCGCGAGCCGCCCTCGCCGACGCGCGCCCGGGTCCGCGGGCGCCTCGTCGCCGCCGCCCAGGACGCCGGCCGCGACGTCGCGGCCGACTGGGCATCCTTCGTCGTGCACGATCTGCCGGACCACCCCGGCGGACGCCGCCCCGCCGACGTCGCCCTGCGGCTTGACGACCCGTTCGCGGTCGACTCCCCGGAGGCCGACGCCCTCGCCGCCCGGATGGCTGCCGAGCCCCGGCTGCGCGTCGTGGGAGGTTTCGTGCCGCCGCCGTTGCGGGGCGAGGACGGGGTTGCGCGTCCCTCGCGCGGGTGACGGGTCTCCCGACGACACCCCCGGTTGACAAGGGAGTTCGCGCCGACCGCCCCGCGGCGCGGGCCGTCGGACGCCCCTTGGGCGCCCGCGCACGATCCCGCGGAGCCGCGTCGATGCGGCGTCTCGTCCGCTGGTCGTTCACACTAGTTCCCGGAAGTGAACGAGGGCCGGGAGGGTGCATGCGGTGGGCGACGGTTCAGGCCGGGTGGAGGGAGCCCGACCTGGGGGTCGCCCCCCGCAGGAAGGGCCCGTGGGGATGGGGACGCCGGAGCGTCGGAGATCGGA
>CALMAD010000195.1 GCA_937859105.1 uncultured Propionibacteriaceae bacterium | reverse complement strand
GTGGATCGTGGCGATGGACGGGCGCGGTCGGGTCAGCCCGAGACCCTCGATCAGCGTGATGAGCTCGGTCGGCAGATGGTGCCCGCCGGCGTCGGCCCGCGTCGTGGGACCAAGTCCCTCGAACCCGGCGGCACGGTAGCGGGCGTGCCAGCGCTCCAACGTGCGAAGACCGATCCCGTAGTGGCGTGCCAGGACGGCGAGCGGGACCTGGTCCTCGACGTGCAGCCTGAGGATCTGCCAGCGCCCGTCGCCGTCCACCCCTACACCGGGCTTCGCGACCGGCGAGGTGGGCTCGTGGCGGGCTGACGGTTCAGCGACCGGTAGATGGTGGTCCGGCTGACGCCGAGCACGTCGCCGATCTGGGCGACGGTCATGTCCTTGCCCTCGTACATGCGCCGGGCCGCCTTGACCTGGTCCGCCGACAGCGAGGACGGTCGCCCACCGGTGCGCCCGCGCGCCCGGGCGGCGGCCAGGCCGGCGTTGGTGCGCTCACGGATGAGGTCGCGCTCGAACTCGGCGAGGGCGGCGAAGACGTGGAAGACCAGCCGGCCACCCGGTGACGTCGTGTCGATCGTCTCGGTCAGCGACCGGAACCCCACGCCGCGGTCGGCCAGGGCTTGCAGCTGGTCGATCAGGTGCCGGATCGACCGACCGAGGCGGTCCAGACGCCACACCACGAGGGTGTCGCCCGGACGCAGCTGGTCCAGCAGCTTGTCCAGCTCAGGCCGGTGCTCCAGCGCCCCGGAGATCGTGTCGACGAACACGCGGTAGCAACCCGCCTGGTTCAGGGCGTCGATCTGCAACGCCGCGTCCTGGTCGGTGGTGGACACACGCGCGTACCCAAGGAGATGCCCCATCGATCGAGCGTAGCGAAACTCATATACCTGGGGAAGTATCGCACCGTAGATTTCGGCACTGAGTTCCGCTACACGATACCGGCCGGTGCCGGACCTCGCCGACACCTCCACCATGTTGTAGCGGAAACGTTCGTTTCTGTGCTGTGTGACTATGAGGGTTCCATCCAGCACAGCGGGCCCGTCGCGGGCCATCGACGGCTCTGAGCTGGCTCAAGTGGTGGAGTGACAGCCTGAGGTGGCCCCAGCTGGGCGCCTTGTGCTCTTGTGGAGCAAGAGCCACAACTGGGGCCGTCGCAGATGGGTGGTGATGTTCTGCGAACGGTTGGTGGCGGCTGGCCGGAGACTCGGCCGGCGACTGCGACGGGGCAGCTTCGGTCGCTGCCGGTGCGGCCTGACGAGCGGGTCCGGGCATGCCACCAACGTGCAGCTCAGGGATCAGGGCAGGTCTGAGACCTTCTGGCTAATGTCGGCGACACTGTCGGTCACCGCTGTACCGAAGGGGAGCGCCGCTCCGGTCGCGCCGTTGACGGTCTCTGTGACGGATGCGGCAGCAGTCGCGGCCGAGTCCTGAAGGCCACCGAGGTCCACTGGAAGCTCGGGGATCTCGATTCCGAGTGCATCTTTGGCGCCGGTGAAAAGGTTCTTGATCGATTCCCACATGGGATTCTCCTTGGGTTGTGTGCGTACCAGGATCTGCAGCTCAGCAGCTCTTCGGACCGTGACTCTCTCACTTCCTGCTCGCGCCGAAGTGAGAGCGATGATCACCTCGACAGGCCCCTCGTCGAGGCGGTCGCCCTTCGGCTCGGGATGAGGCTGAATGCGCCCTCGCCCTCCTGGGCGTTGTGCAGCCGGAGCACGGCGTACAGACCGTAGAGCAGGCGTCGCAGCTCCACGACGTCCTCGGGCTGGACGTTCTGGTCGTCCAGCCCCGCGAGGAGCCGGTGCAGCCGGGACACCTGGTGCTCGATCTCGGCGTGCGTGCGGCTCAGCGCCGCGGTGGCGTCCGAGCCCTTGAGCGCACGGTCGACGAGCGGCAGCAGCAGGTCCTCGTCGGCCCGCTCGTGCGGCAGCACCTCGTTCTCCAGCCGGACGAGCAGGGCCTGCGCCGGTGCCACGTCGCCGTCGATCGTCGTCAGCGCGTCGGCGACCGAGCGGATCTGCTCGACGACCGGAAGGACCGCCTGGTGCTCGGCGCGCAGTCGCAGTGCGGTCGCGACATCGGCGGGGTCCATCTGCACCGAGTGGACCCGCCCGGGCAGCACGGCGCGCAGGGCGACCCCGATCGCCAGCACGTCGATGACCTCTTGGACCACGGCGCCCGCCGCGGGCGGCAGCAGCCCGACGGCCGCGACGACCATCGCCACGAGCGAGAGCCCCATGCCGATCAGGACCGACTGCAGTGCGATCGACTTGGACCGGCGCGCCATCAAGATGGCATCCGCCAAGGCATCGATGCGGTCGACCGTGAGCACCACGTCGGCGGCCTCGGACGATGCGGTCGCCCCGCGTGAGGCCAGCGCCACCCCCACGCCGGCGGCGGCGAGCGCGGGCGCGTCGTTGATGCCGTCGCCGACCATGATCGTCGGCCCGCTCTCCGACTCCCGGCCGATCGCGGCGAGCTTGTCGGCGGGGTCGCAGTCGGCGAGCACGGTGTCGACGCCGACGACGCGCCCCACGATCTCGGCGATGTCGGCGCGGTCCCCGGTGAGCAGGACGACCCTGGTGATCCCGGCCTGGCGCAGCGCGCGCACCATGCGCGGTGCATCCGGACGGATCGCGTCCTCGAGCAGGAACGCGCCGGCCGGCTCGTCGTCGACCGCGACGAACACGGTGAGCGAACCGTCCAGGTCGGCGCGTCGGCGCACCTGGCGGACCCAGGCGGGCGGGTCGTCACCGACGATCCAGGACGCCTTGCCCAGCTTCACCCGGTGCGCGCCGACGGTGCCCGCCAGCCCGTAGCCGTGCACCTCTTCGACGTCGGTGGGCATCTGGAGCGTCAGGCCCCGGTCGGTCCCCCCGGTCACGATCGCACTGGCGAGCACGTGGGCCGAGACCTGGTCGAGCGAGGCAGCGAGCCGCAGCACCTCGTCGGCGTCGAGGGACTCGCGTGCCGTGACGACCCCGGCCAGGACGGGGTGGCCCTGGGTCAGTGTGCCCGTCTTGTCGAACAGCACGACGCGACCGCCGGCCAGCCGTTCCAGCGCACCACCGCCCTTGATCACGACGCCGATGCTGGCTGCCCGGGACAGTCCCGACATGATCGCGATGGGGGCGGCGAGCAGCAGGGGGCACGGGGTCGCGACCACGAGCACGGCGACGGCTCGGACCGGGTCGCCCGCGATCGCCCACGCGGCGCCGGCGAGCAGCAGGGTGAACGGGACGAACAGGATCGCGAACCGGTCGGCCGCCCGTACGAACGGTGCCGAGGACGCCTGGGCCTGCTCGACCAGGCGCACCACCCCGGCGTACGTGGAGTCGGCGGCCACGGCGGTGGCGACCAGGTCGAGCGGCGGACCGGAGTTGACCACCCCGCTGCGCACATGCTCGCTCGCGCGGCGCTCGACGGGCAACGGTTCGCCGGTCAGCGCGGACTCGTCCAGCGTCGCGGGGGACAGGAGGCGTCCGTCGACGGGCACGACCTGCCCGGTCCCGACCAGCAGCTGGTCACCCACGACGACGTCGTCGACGGGCACCTCGATGACTGCGCCGTCGACCCGGCGCCGGGCGGTCCGTGGCCCCCGCTCGACGAGCAGGCTGAGCTCGCGGCGGGCGCGGGAGGCCGCGCGTGCCTCCAGGAGCTGACCGCTGGCCAGCATCACGGTGATCATGGCGCCCGCGAAGGGCTCACCGACCGCCAGTGCGCCGCCCAGCGCGAGCACGGCGATGATGTCGACGCTGGGCTGGCGGCGGGCGATCGCGCCGATGGTGGTCGCGGCCGAGAAGACCAGCCCGAGCGCCGCGCCGATCACCCACAGCGTGCTCGCGAGGGTCCCGCGGCTTGTCAGCCATGCCAGGCCGCCCAGGGCCAGGAGCGCTGTCGAGCTCGCGAAGACAAGCAATTCCCTGTTCTCGCGTATTCGATTCACAGCGCAAGTATGCACCATGTCTCCTCTCGTCAACTTCCCGGAAAGGCGTGCCTGGCCTAACTCTCAAGATTGTCGGTTTGCAGATCGCGGAGGAGGACAGGCCCGAATGGGCTCTTGTCAGTGCGTCAGTGCGTCAGTCGCGCAGGTCGAGGATGTGTTCGACGGCTTGGTGGACGAGGGTGACGATGTGGGGGTCGGTGACCCGGTAGAGCAGTCGTCGTCCCTCGCGGCGCGAGTCGACCCAGCCGGCCAGACGCAGCTTGGCGAGGTGTTGGCTGATCCCGGCCTTGGTGCCGCCGACGGCGGCGACGAGCGTGGTGACGTCGACCTCGTCGGTGGACAGGATCCAGAGCAGGTGCAGTCGCCTGGGTGCGCTCAGGAGCGCGAAGACCTCGGCGGCGTCGTCCAGGACGTCACGGGCTGGGG
>CALMAD010000194.1 GCA_937859105.1 uncultured Propionibacteriaceae bacterium | reverse complement strand
ACTCGTCCCCGTCGGCGCCGGCCTGCGCCCCCCAGAGCCCCTCGCGCGGGTGCCGCTCGCGGGCCGGGTCGTGGCGGCGATCGAGCGGCGGCTCCGGCGGCTCTGGCACCTGCTTGACCGCGAGCACCGCTCCGGACGCCCGCCCCACATCGACCACGTCTGGGTCAGCGAGGTCGTCACCGAGGCGCTGGCTCCGACCGGCGCCCGCCTCTGCTTCTACGCCGAGTTCCCCTACTCCCGCGGGGGCGACGGGCGCCGCGCAATCGCGGCGTTCCGGCGCGCCCACGGCTGGACAACCCTGGAGCGGCTCGACGTTCCCGTCGACCGCGACCGCAAGGCCCGGCGCGTGGCCGCCTACCGCAGCCAGATCGAGACCACGAGCGACGCGGGCGGACGCCTCGACGAGCCCCGCGGGCTCGCACCCGTCGAAACCTACTGGTACGTCGCCAACTGAGCCCGGCCGGCCCCGACCCACCCGCCGAGGACGGCGGACTGCGACACCGCGTCCGAATGCCGCGCCACACCAGGAGCATTACGATGTGTCGCGACCACACGACCCCGCGGGAAAGGCTGATTCGGATGGCTGAGTCGGGCGGACGCCGTCGCCTCGGACGCCGCACCGGCGCGCTCGCCGCGCTGCTGCTCGGCGCGGCGTCCCTTCTGCTGTCCGGCTGCGGAGCGCCGACGCCGACGCCCACCAAGGACGCCCCCGTGCTACCCCTGCGTGAGGCCGCCGGCGACCGGATCAGGGTGGGCACCGCCGTCGAGGGACTGCGCTCGTCCCAGGCGCTCAAGGACTCCACCTACGCCCGCATCCTCGGCACGGAATTCAGCTCCGTCACCCCCGAGAACCAGATGAAGTGGGCCTTCCTGCAGCCCACCCGCGGCACCTGGGATTTCGCGCCGGCCGACGAGGTCGTCGGGTTCGCGACCAAGCACGGCCAGACCGTCCGCGGGCACACCCTGATCTGGCACGGCGGCAACCCGTCCTGGGTCTCCGACGCGGGTATGAGCTGCGAGGCGATGCGGCAGACCGTGCGCACGCACATCACCACAGTCGTGAAGCACTACCGGGGCCGCGTGGCCGAATGGGACGTGGCCAACGAGCTCCTCGACGAAAACGGCCGACCCCGCCCCGAAAACCCCTTCGTGCGCGCCTGCGGCATGGGGATCGTCGACGACGCCTTCCGCTGGGCGCGCGCCGCCGACCCGGACGCCAAGCTCTTCCTCAACGACTACGGCGCCGAGGCCGTCAACGCCCGTTCGGACGCCTACGTGGAGCTCATCAGGGGCATGAAGGCGCGCGGCGTCCCGATCGACGGCTTCGGCGTCCAGGCGCACCTGCGGCTGAAGGACGGCGTCCCGAAGACCATGGGCGAGAACCTCGCCCGCTTCGCCCACCTCGGCCTCAAGGTGGCCATCACCGAGGCCGACGTCCGGCTCGACTGGCACCCCGGCGAGCCGGTCTCGAGCAGCAGGCAGGCCGCCCAGGCCCGTGCCTACGCGCAACTCGTCAAGGTCTGCGTCGACCAGCCGGCCTGCACCTCGTTCACCGTCTGGGGGTTTACCGACCGCTACTCCTGGCTCCCCGAGGGCATCGATGGCCAGGGCTACGCGGCCCTCATGACCGACCAGTACACGCGCAAGCCGGCGTTCGACGCCGTGGCGCGAGCCCTGTACGCAGGCCGCTGACGGACGCCCGGCCCGGGCGGATCTCAGCCGTCGGAGTTCCGCACCCCCTGGACGATCCGGGCGACCGGCGGGGAGACGGTGGCACCGGCCGGAACGTCCCGCAGCACCACCGCGTTCGCGCCGACGACCACCCCGTCGCCCAACGTGACGCTGCCCAGCACCTTGCAGCCGCTGTAGAGGGTGACGTCGTCGCCCAGCGTCGGGCAGTCGTCGTCGCTGGTGTAGCCCACCGTGATGCCCTGATTCAGCCACGCGTTGCGGCCGATCCGCCGGCACGCGACGAAGGTCTCGTCGCCGTGCTGCACGTACAGCCCCGGCCCCACGTGCGAGGGCGGCATGAGGAGGTGCAGCGTTCGCAGAGGCGGCGCGAAGAGGCGCAGCACGTAGCCGGCAGCCCCGAGGCGCCAATACACGAGCGCCCGGAACTCCGGGTGCAGGCACAGCAGGTAGACCAGGGCCTGCGTCGGCGTCCCCGCCAAATGGCGGACCTCGCGCCACCGATCCAGATCGGCCAGAACGACGCGACGGGCCGGATGCACGCGCAGTACCGCGAGCGTGGGCAGGATCCGTGGGAAGTACAGCCGTTGGAGGATGGCGCGCTTCTTGTTCACGCCCGACAGGAACAGTTTCATCGCACACACCCTTCGCGCCCGTGGTCGCCTGCGCACCACCGGCGTCGACCGCTGACCGCCTCGTTCACGATCGGTACCCCCCGCACCTCATCCTGATCACCAACTCATGCCGACGCGCCCCGTTGAGCGTCGGGAGAACGCCATCATGCCCCACGGGAGGAGCGCGCGACGTCGGCGCCCACGTCGCTCGGCAGCGTCCACCAGTCGCCCATCGTTCGGTCCCAGGAGGCGGGGCGATACCGCGTCACGCCCCCGCCCGGATACGGGGAGTACTCCCCGAACCAGACCTCCCCCGCGACGCTGTACAGGTCGATGCGGATGAAGTCCCACCCCGAGCCCAGCCGGGCCGCCAGGTCGACCATCTGCGCCCAGTTGCCGGGCAGCGGGTCGGCGCCACGAATCGGTACGGGCAGACGTGCGTCGCGCAGCGGGACCACCCGGCCCTTGGGGTCGAAGAACGACTCCCTGGGCTGATCGCTGAACCGGTCGGCGTTCACCTGGACGAGCCGCGGGACCCCGTCGAACACGAAGAACTTGTAATCGCGCGGGGGTTCCTCCCCCGCGAACGGGATCAGCTCCTCCATCAGCAACAGGGGCCGCGCCACCCGATAGCCCCACTCCCCCAATTGGACGGCCGGCTTGCTCACCAGCCACTCGCGGGTGCGCCGCAGCGCCTCGGCGTCCGCCCGGTCGCTGGGCAGGACTTCGCCGCTGCTGTGATTGGGTTTCAGGATCCACGGGCGACTCG
Organism: uncultured Propionibacteriaceae bacterium; assembly: GCA_937859105.1. Taxonomy (GTDB): domain Bacteria; phylum Actinomycetota; class Actinomycetes; order Propionibacteriales; family Propionibacteriaceae; genus Propioniciclava. The sequence goes on along the minus strand of CALMAD010000194.1, from coordinate 3,426 downwards.
TCCGCACGGGAGCCTCGTCGGGATTCGTGCCCATCCAGATCGTCTCGGGAATACGCAACACAGATTCGTCCGGAACCGCGCGCCTCGCCCGCTCTTTCATGGACGCCTTGTCGCACGCCTCCGCGATCTGCGGACGGCGATCATGCAGAATGCGCCAATTGACTTTCTCGTTGAAGGTCTTCGGGTTCGTGAAATCGCCCCACCTGCCGGTTCCGGCCCAATGCATGTAGTGCCTCTTCGGCACGGGCGGCAGCGCCGCCGCCAACGCCCAGTGGACGGGTCGCACAAGGTTTCGGACACGTCGCATCGAAAAACCCATCTGTGCCCATCCCCCTCGCCAGTTCAGCCTATGACCCCCCTAAACTACGACAGCGACGTGGCAACTCGTGAGTGCAGACTTGCGCATCAAAAAGAGGCGTGAGGGGGGCGGGCCGATCGTGGCGGACGCCTCGGCGGCTACGCCGCCGACGACGCCGCCGCGCCGGGGCTGGCGAGGGCCTGCCGGTGCATCACGATCTGGGCGAAGAAGGTTGCGGCGGCGGCGATCGCCCACCACAGCAGCGCCCCACCGGCCCCGAGGGTGCCCACGGCGAGGAACGGCGTCAGGCAGAGCAGGCAGCGCACGGCCGTCCACCAGAACTGCGCGTTCACCCGCCCCAGCAGCACCAGCGTGTGGCTGATCGGCAGGCAGATGAAGCCCGACGTGAAGTAGACGCAGCCGGGCACGACCACGAGCTTCGCCACGTCCCACGAGTCGCCGAGCAGCGGGATCAGCCACTGAATGCACACGACGAAGAAGGCGAGAACCGGCAGCGAACCGACGAACAGCAGCGCCACCCAGCGCGCATGAAAGCGCTTGAACTCCTCGCGCCGGTCCTCACGCAGAATCTCGGCGGCACCCCCGTAATAAAGAGGTTGCAGCGTCGTATAAGCGGTGTTCACCATCGGGGTCAGGAATCGGCTCACCAGCGCCCAGGCTCCGCTGATCGAATCGTTGCCCAATCCCGGAAGAACAATGAGGGGCAGGGACGCGACCGAGCCCGCCATCGCCTGCGAGACCGGCAACAGTTTGACCTCGCGCCACAATTGCGTGAAATCTGATCCGCGCGGGCGTCCGAGACCCCGAATGCGAAAATCAGCCGCGAAAATCAGGGGGACGAGGCCGAAGAAGATGGACGCCGCCCACGCCAGCGAGAGCCCGAGGTACCCGGGCACGGGCGTGAACACCGACGCCACGATCAGGACGGCGTTCGTGACCCCCTGGATCAGCCGCCCGCGCGCGAGCACCCCCTGACGCTGCTGGCGCAGGATGCTCGCCGTCAGCAATTGCTGCAGCCCGAGGCCGAAGGCGGCGACGCCGACCAGAAAACCCATCGGGCCCCACACCTCGCCGAGAGCTGAGCCCCCGATCGCACCCAGGAAGCACGCGACCGAGACGACGCTCACCGAAGTCAGCCCGGCCCGCAGCAGCGAGTGGTAGACGGGCTCGGAGACGACGCCCAGACGATGTTCGACGGCGAGGCTGTTGAAGCTGCCCGCGATCCAGACCGCGCCCGACATCGCCCCGTACCAGGCGAAGTCCCCGGGCGAGAGCCGAGCGGCGGCGAAGGCGGTCGCCCCCATGACGGCCAACTGCGCCAAGACCGTGGAGCCGAACAGCTTCGACGCCAGCTCCACCGGACGCCGCCACGTCGCACGGAGGCTCATGCGCCCCGTCCTCCCCTCTGCTCCGGGCCCTCAGCCCTCCAGCAGGTCCACACGACGGCCCATCACCGCCTCCAACTGCGCACCGTCGCCCAGGGCGTCCTCCACCCGAGCCGCGAGGCCGCGCTGGACCAGGTACTCGAGGATCTGGCGCTGGTGGGCGTCCACATGCTCGCGCAGGTCGGGACGCCGCGCCATCAGCAAGGGGACGTGTCCGCTGTCGAGGATGTTCATGGCCACGCCGACGCCCGCGTGCGCGACGATCAGGTCGTGCTCGCCGAGAGCCTCGCCGAACTCGGCGTCGGTCAGTTGCTCGACGACGCGCCCGGGAAGATCCCGGCGGTCGGTGCAGCCGACCTGCCACAGCACGTCGACCTCCGGGTGCAGGCGGCAGTAGGCCAGCACGGTGTCGATGAGCCGGTCGAAGCGGTACGGGCGGATCGTCCCCAGCGTCACGAAGATGCTGCGCGGCGAGACGGCCGTGACCGGCCGCGTCCGGTATTGCCCGAGCACCGACGGGCCGTCGCGCCACGGGCCGGTCAGCCAGCCCGAGTGTTGGCCGTAGAGGCCGACCCGCGGGACGCGCGCCAGGATGCGTCCGGTGAGGGACGGGCCCTGGACGCGCGAGATGCTCTCCAGGTACACGGCCGGCTTGCCCCGCAGGGCGATCTGCGGCAGCACCGCCAGCGCCAGCCCGGCCCCCGTGGAGACCGCCCCGTCCACCTCCTTCATGAACGGCTGCAGCAACCGGGTCGCCCGCGCCACCCCGCGGTAGTCACGCGGCCGGACGTACGGCACGTAATGCACCTCGCGTCCGCGGAGCAGGCTGCGGCTCTGCGGCGTGTCGAACGTGACCCACGGGCTCTCCGGATCGACCCCGAGCCGACCCGCCAGCCTCGTCAACTGCGTCAGGTGGCCCCCCGTCGAGGCCACCATCGCGACGCGTTTCCCGCGGATGTCTTCCAGTGAGTACCTCATCTTGCCCCCTCCCGCCGGGCCGCGTAGCGCTCGTCCTCGTGACGCTCGCCGGCCTCGGCGACATTCAGACCCGCGCGGCAGTGCGCGGATTACAACCCGGCCGAGCCGTCGGCGCCGCGACGCCGCGGCAGCACCGCGGCCAGGACGCACCCGATCAGCAGGCCCACGAAACCGCCCGTCCCGGCGAACAGGCTGCCGTTCGGCCACGATCGCTCGGGATCCGGCACCGCCCTCGTCACGATCGACGGCCTCACCACGCTGGCCCCACCGGACGCCTTCGGCGAGACGGCCGTCGCCTGCTCCGAGACCCGCGTCGCGACGGCGTTGGCCAGCGTGGCGGCCTCCGCCGGGGTCTTGGCCGTCGCCTCGATCTGCAGAACCACCGTGTCGACCGGCACCGTGGCCTTGAGCTCCTTCGCGAGATCCTTCGGCGTCGTTCCCCCGCCGACGTCCTGGGCGACTCGCTCCAGGACGGTTTGCGACGTCACCAGTTGGGCGTAGGACGTCATCTGCGAGCGGACGAGCGACGCGGCGTCGTTGAACTCGGTCACGCTGGTTCCGCCCTGCGCGGTGAAAAACAGCTCCGACCGCCCCGTGTAGGTGCTCGGCACGACCATGGACGCCAGGTAGCCCAGGAGGGCCCCGACGAGCGTGCACACCACGGGCAGGACCCAACGCGCGGGAACCCCTTTGTACCAAGACAAACTCTGCATCAGCTTTCCTTCGAAATCATTGACGGACGCC
>CALMAD010000193.1 GCA_937859105.1 uncultured Propionibacteriaceae bacterium | reverse complement strand
CCTGGTGGCTGGCGCGGCCGATCAGGGCGAACACGACGACGCACAGCAGGTCGAGCAGGACGGAGAGAATCAGCGGCATACGCCCTAGCCTAGGGGAGTGCTGATCGGAGCCGAGACGGAGTACGGCATCGCCGCGCCGGGGCGTCCGGACGCCGACCCGGTCGCGTTGTCCGAGGCGGTCGTCGAGCACGTGCCGGGGGCCGCGACACCGGTGTACGAGGGCATCCACAGCCGGGTGCTCGGCAACGGGGCCCGCCTCTACGTCGACCACGGGCACCCCGAGTACGCGACCCCCGAGACGACGTCGGCGTCCGGGGCGCTGGTCGCCGAGTTGGCGGGCGACCGGCTCGTCGCGGCGGCCGCGGCGAGGGCGTCCGAGGAGCTGGGGACGCGGATCGCGGTGTTCAAGAACAACACCGACGGCAAGGGGGCCAGCTACGGCTACCACGAGAACGTGCTGCTGCGACGCTCGACGCCGTGGGAGCGGGTGGTCGACCGGCTGCCCGCGTTCTTGGCGACGCGGGTGCTGTTCACCGGTGCCGGACGCCTCGGGCTCGGGCCGACGGGGGAGCGCCCCGGGTTTCAACTCAGCCAGCGCGCCGACTTCTTCGAGCGGCTGGCGGGGCTCGACACGACACGGAACCGCGGCCTCATCAACACCCGCGACGAGCCCCACGCGAGGCCGTCGAGGTATCGGCGCCTGCACGTGATCCCCGGGGACGCCAACCGCAACCCCTACGCCACCTGGCTGCGGCTCGGCACGCTCGGGCTGGTGCTGGCCGCCCTCGACGACGACGCACTGCCCGCGATCGACGTTCCCGCGGGGACGTCCCCGGTCGGGGCGTCCGGCCTCCCGGACGCCGTCGCCCTGTTCCGCGCCACCAGCCGGGACGTCGGCGTCTCTCGGGTCGCCCTCGGCATCCAGCGCCGCTACCTGGACGCCTGCGCGGCCCACGCGCCCGCGGCCGGGGTGCCGGAGGCGTCCGCGGTGTTGGCGGCATGGGCCGGCGTCCTGGACGACCTCGGGCGCGACCCCGCCTCGGCGGCCGACCGGGTCGACTGGGTGGCCAAGCTCGGCCTGCTCGAGCGGCTGCGGGCCCGCGACGGCCTCGGTTGGGACGCCCCCCGCCTCGCCCAGCTCGACCTCGCCTGGGCCGAGCTCGACCCGGCGCGCAGCCCGTTCGCGGCCCTGGAGCGCTCCGGCCGCCTGCGGACGCCCCCGGTGCCGGGGGCGTCCACCCGGGCTGAGCTGGGGCGGGCGGTCGAACGGGCGATGGCCGGGCCGCCGCGCGACACGCGGGCGTTCACTCGGGGCCTGCTCGTCGCGCGCCACCCGGACGCCGTCGTGGCCCTCACCTGGGACTCGGCGCTGGTCCGCGACCGCGACGGCGTCCTGCACACGCTGCGGATGTCGGACCCGACGTCGTGGTCCGCCGCCGACGTCGACCCCACGTGGCCGCTGGCGCGCATCGTCCCGGGGCCCGATTTGACCTGAGCGGTCCCAGGGGCTCGAGAATTCCGGCTTGCCGAGCGTGCCTCGCACCGAGGGACGTCTACACGCCTTGGGCAGGAGCTACCCGTAGATTGGACTACATGGTGGAGTGGAACGGAGGCCCCACACGGCCGGCACGTGAGTACCCAACCGAAGAGCGCGAGATCCGCTTCTTCTTTGACTATGTCCACCCTTGGCCACCGTGGGAGAACTACACAGATGAGTACGCAATGACACCTGAGGACTACGGCCTCTCCCCCGAGCTCGTCACACTGTTGGGGCGCTGCTGTGCGCTGTGGGAGTGCATGGACTTCGACGGGCGGTTCGACCCACCTGAGGCCGAAGCTCAGTTCGAGGAGGCCTGCAGGGAAGCTGTGGAGAAGCTACGCACGGAGGTCCACCCAATCAAGGTCAAACGGGACTGAACGAGTACTACCACCGGCACCGTATTCGCCACGATCGACGCCGCTCCAAGATCGGCTACCTCAGCCCATCCCGAACGACTCCACCGACGCCCACTCGCACCCAAGCTACCCGAGCGCGTCACCATCAACGACCCCGCCAAACGCGGAGGCGATCCACCATCCAGAAACTGGGCTGGACGCGTCTCACTTGACTTGACAACTACCGCAGCGGGGACGCCTGCTGGATGCCAGCGTGACGCACGAGGGCCTCATCTACGTCGCCAAGAGCTGACGCCGAGCCCTTCTGCTGCCGGCTGGAGGCGAGGGCGACGGCGGGAGCCAGGCCGTGGCTGCCCGGCCTGGGCCGCGGGATAGACTCGGGCCCCATGAGTGAGCGCATCCAACGGCGCCGGTCGCGGACCGAGGACGCCGAGGTCGAGGTCGTCGATCCCGCACCCCAGGGGCAGGCCGTCGACTATGACGCGCTCCTGGACGAGATCGACGGCGTGCTGGAGAGCAACGCCGAGGAGTACGTGAAGAACTTCGTGCAGAAGGGCGGGCAGTGACCCCCGTGAACCCGGCGCCCGCGGGCCCCAGCGCGTCGTTCGCCGACCTGCTGGCGCGCACCGCCCCCGAGGCGCTGCCCAGCGCGACCACCCAGCCGCACCCCACCACGCGCGCCGACGCCGCCGCACCGGCCCCGCACGGCACGACGATCGTCGTGGCCACCTACGCCGGGGGCGTCGCGATGGCCGGCGACCGCCGGGCGACGTGGGGCAGCCAGATCGCGCAGCGCGACATCGAGAAGGTCTTTCCCGCCGACGAGTTCACCCTGGTCGGCATCGCCGGCGTCGCGGGCGCCGCGGTAGAGCTCGTCCGCCTCTTCCAGGTCGAGCTGGAGCACTACGAGAAGATCGAGGGGACGCCGCTCAGCTTCGCCGGCAAGGCCAATCGCCTCGGCGGCCTCCTGCGGGCGAACCTCGGCCAGGCGATGCAGGGCTTTACGGTGCTGCCCGTCTTCGCCGGCTGGGACGGCGAGCGTGGCCGCATCGTCAGCTACGACGTCGTCGGCGGCCGCTACCCCGAGGAGGGCTTCTACGCCGTCGGCTCGGGGGCGTCCTTCGCGCGGGGGAGCCTGAAGAAGCTGCACCACCCCGGCATGTCCGAATCGGACGCCGTGACCGCCCTGGTGGAGGCACTCGTCGACTCGTCCGACGACGACTCTGCCACCGCGGGTCCCGACCCCATCCGGCGCATCTACCCGCTCG
>CALMAD010000192.1 GCA_937859105.1 uncultured Propionibacteriaceae bacterium | reverse complement strand
TGACGAACGGGACGATCCGCCGCGCCACCAGCCAGGCGGCCAGCGCGTACACGCCGAACATCGCGATGTCGCCCACGGCCTGGGCCCACCCGATCTGCTGCAGCGCCTTGAGCTCGGCGATGCCGGTCGAGAGCCCGGCGTACAGGAACGCGCACACGTTGTTCACGATGTGCGCGCCGATGCCGGCCTCCAGTCCGCCGGTCTTCACGACGAGCCAGCCGGCGAGGACGCCGAAGGCGAAGCGGTCCGCGAACAGCCACGGATTCTGGACGCCGTGGAAGAACGCGAAGATCGCCGCCGACGTCACGATGCCGAACCAGTGGTTGGGCACGAGCGCTCCCAGCGCCTGCATGAGGTAGCCGCGGAAGAACAGCTCCTCCGCCGCCGCCTGGATCGGCGACGTCAGCAGGCACGCGATCATGAACCACAGCAGGTCGCGCTGCGGCGTCACGGTGAGCCCTCCGCCGCTGGCGAGGTGCTGCACGAGCAGGACGCCGTTCAGCGTCACCGCCGCGACCCCCACCATGATGCCCAGCAAGCCCCACCGCATCCCCGGACGCACCGACAGCAGGTACGCCGGACGGACGCGGTGCACGAACAGCACGAGCGCCAGCGAGATCGGGATGAGCGTCGAGATGCCGAGTTGCACCGCGCTCATCCCGAAGGGCACCTCGTAGCCGACGAGGCGCCGGTACGTGTCCGCGAACGCGCCCGGCGCCCCGGACGCCTGCCAGTACCCCAGCGCGAGCAGTTGCGTGACGATCGGGGCGAACGTCAGGTAGGTGACGATGCCCAGGCCGACCCCCAGCAGCGACTGCAGCGGCGTCGCGTTCCGCGTCGCCAGGACGCGGGCGTAGTCGACATCGGCCGGGACGTCCTCGGTCGCCCAGGCCTGCTCGAGGCGTCCCACCGGTCAGACGTCCTGGGCGACGACGGGGTTCGACAGGCGTCCGATCTGCTCGATGTCGACGTGGACGACGTCGCCGGGCTCGATCCGGCCGACGCCCGCCGGCGTCCCGGTGAGGATCACGTCGCCGGGCAGCAGCGTCGTGAACGCCGACACGAACGAGACCATCTCGGCGATCGAGCGCACCATGAGCGCCGTGGACGCCCGCTGCCGCTCCAGCACCTCGCCGCCCCGCTCGATCGTGACCGCGACCTCGAGGTCGCCGGCCTCCTCGAGGCTGAGGTGCGTGGCGATCCAGGGGCCGAGCGGGCAGAACGTGTCGAAGCCCTTCGCGCGGCCCCACTGGCCGTCGGACTTCTGCAGGTCGCGCGCGCTCACGTCGTTCGCGCAGGTGTAGCCGAAGATCACCTCGTGGGCCCGCTCGACCGGCACCTCCTTGCAGATGCGCCCGATCACGACGGCGAGTTCGCCCTCGTGGTCGACGGCCGAGCTGAGCCGCGGGTACACGATCGGCTCGCCGGGGCCGACGACCGACGTGTTCGGCTTGAGGAACACCATCGGCACGTCGGGGACGTCGTTGCCCAGCTCATCGGCGTGGGCGACGTAGTTGCGCGCCACCGCGACGATCTTGCTGCGCGGAATGACCGGCGCGACCAGCCGGACGTCGTCGAGGGCCAACCGCTCCCCCGTGAAGTTCACCGCCCCGGCCAGCGGGTCGCCGTTCAGGACGCTGATCGTCTCGGGGTGATCCCCGTTGTCCTGAGCCAACTCGACGACGCCATAGGCCGGGTTGTCACCGGACACGAACCGAGCAATACGCATGGGCCCACCCTAGCGGCGGCTTCGTTGAGCGGGGAGCCACGTAGGGTTGACGCGACACCGCCCGTCCGCGGCCGGACCGGCCCGCCTCCGGGCCCGGCGGGGCCGCCGCCACCGAAGGAGCGTCCGTGCCCGACGTGCTCGCCTACGCGACCGACAACAAGCGCTGCAAGTTCCACCCCACGACCATCACCCGCCGCGAGCCCGGCCCGACCGAGGTCTACTTCGACATCAAGTACGCGGGCATCTGCCACTCCGACATCCACACCGCGCGCGAGGAGTGGGGGCCGACCCGGTTCCCGCTCGTGCCGGGCCACGAGATCGCCGGCATCGTCACCAAGGTGGGGTCGGAGGTCACGAAGTTCGCGGTCGGCGATAAGGTGGGCGTCGGCTGCTTCGTCGATTCCTGCGGCGCCTGCGAGCAGTGCCGCGCCGGGCAGGAGCAGTTCTGCACAAGCACGACCGAGCCGCCCGTCTTCACGTACGCGTCCATCGGCCGCGACGGCAAGCCGACCGAGGGCGGCTACTCCCAGGGCATCACCGTCGGGCAGGACTACGTGCTCCGCATCCCCGACTCCATCCCCTTCGAGAAGGCGGCGCCGCTGCTGTGCGCCGGCATCACGACGTACGCGCCGCTGAAGCGCTGGGGCGCGGGCCCCGGAACGAAGGTCGCCATCATCGGGATGGGCGGGCTCGGGCACATGGGCGTCCAGATCGCCGCGGCGATGGGCGCCGAGGTGACCGTCCTCTCGCAGACGATGAGCAAGGAAGCCGACGGGCGTACGTTCGGAGCGTCCCACTACTACGCGATGAGCAACAAGCGCACCGCGATGGTGCTCCGCGGCGAGTTCGACCTCATGCTGTGCACGATCGCGGCCGATTCCGACCTGGGGGCGTTCATCGGCATGCTGAAGCCCGGCGGCGTCCTGGCCGACGTCGGCCTGCCCGACAAGCCCAGCAAGCTGCACCTGGGGGCGCTCGCCGACGGCAACAAGGTGCTGGCCGGGTCGATGATCGGCGGCATCGCCGAGACGCAGGAGATGCTCGACTTCTGCGCCGAGCACGGCCTCGCGCCGCAGGTGGAGATCATCGCCGGCAGCGACATCACGAAGGCGTACGACAAGGTGGTGAAGAGCCAGGTCCGGTACCGGTTCGTCATCGACACCTCGACGTTCTGACCCCGGTGAAGGCAACCGGACTCCGCGGGCGTCCGGTTTGCCATACTGCCGCCATGGCTTCGTACGATGTGGTCGACCTGATCCGCAGCAAGCGCGACGGCGGCGTCCTCGCCGACGAGGAGATCCGCTGGCTGATCGACGCCTACACGCGCGGCGATGTCGGCGACGAGCAGATGTCGGCGCTCGCGATGGCGATCTTCTTCCGGGGGCTGGACGCCCGCGAGCTGCCCACCTGGACGCGGGCGATGATCGACACCGGGGAGCGCCTCGACTTCTCCGGGCTGTCGCGGCCGACGGCCGACAAGCACTCCACGGGA
>CALMAD010000191.1 GCA_937859105.1 uncultured Propionibacteriaceae bacterium | reverse complement strand
CCGGCGTCCGTCGCTCAAGCGATCAGGACTCGAGCTCGCGCGCGTCGCGCCCCTGCAGGGCGTGGAAGGGCTCGATGGCCGCGTTCTCCTCACGATCCTGGCCGAGCCAGGAGCGACCCATGGTGAGCCCGGTGACGAGCACGCCGATGAGGCCCGGGATGATGATGAGCAACCACAGAAAATCCATGAGGCTCGGCGTCGGGGCGGCCGGGTAGCCCGGCAGGGTCTGCAGCGGGATCAACAGCACGCTCAACTCTGACATGGCCTAACCGTACCGAAATCCTGCGCTAGATTGAACGCTCGATGACCCCCGGTGCGGCATCGGCGCGGTCAGACCCGAGCGGCGAAGGGCATCGAGTGAAGAGCGACGAGGGCACGCGGGTGGTGTGGGATGCCGGGGACATTTCCCGGGCGCTCACCCGCATCGCACACCAGATCATCGAGGCGAATGCGGGGGCCGAGGGGCTCGCGCTGCTGGGGATTCGCACCCGCGGCGTCCCGCTGGCGCGGCGGCTGGGCACGATCATCTCGGAGGCGTCGGGCGTCGACGTCCCGGTCGGGGAACTCGACATCACGATGTACCGCGACGACCTGCGCCGGAATCCCACCCGCGCGGTCGGCCGCACGCAGATCCCGGGCCGCATCGACGACCGCGTCGTCGTGCTCGTCGACGACGTGCTGAACTCCGGGCGGACGGTCGTGTCGTCCCTGGAGGCCATCAAAGACATCGGACGCCCCCGCGCCGTCCGCCTGGCCGTCCTCGTCGACCGGGGGCACCGGGAGCTGCCGGTGCAGGCCGACCACGTGGGCAAGGACCTGCCGACATCGTCCGACGAGCGCGTCACCGTGCGGCTCGCCGAGATCGACGGCGAGGACGCCGTCACCATCACCCGAGGACTGGGAGCCTGAATGCATCACCTGCTGAGCGCCGCTGACCTGAGTCTGGGCCAGGCCACGGCGATCCTCGACGTGGCCGAGGAGATGCACGACGTGCAGTCCCGGCCGATCAAGAAGCTGCCCACCCTGCGCGGCAAGACGATCATCAACATGTTCTTCGAAGACTCCACGCGCACGCGGACGTCGTTCGAGATCGCCGGCAAGTGGATGAGCGCCGACACCATCAACATCTCCGCGAAGGGCAGCTCGGTCAGCAAGGGCGAGTCGATGCGCGACACCATGCTGACGCTCGACTCGATGGGCGTCGACTGCTTCGTCATCCGGCACCCCAGCTCGGGGGCGGTCGCGCAGGCGTCCGGGTGGGTGCGCGCGAGCGTCGTCAACGCGGGCGACGGCCGGCACGAGCACCCCACGCAGGCCCTGCTGGACGCCTACACGATGCGGCGCCACTTCCGCGCGACGGGCGACGGCGAGTTCGCCGGCAAGAAGATCGCGATCGTGGGCGACCTGCTGCACAGCCGGGTCGTCCGCAGCAACGTGCTGCTGCAGCGGACGCTCGGCGGCGAGGTCGTGCTCGTCGGCCCGCCGACCCTGCTGCCCACCGGCGTCGAGACCTGGGGCTGCCCGGTCACCCACGACTTCGACGAGGTGATCGGCGAGGCCGACATCGTGATGATGCTCCGCGTGCAGCGCGAACGGATGTCGGGCGGGTTCTTCCCGACGGCCCGCGAATACGCCGAGGGCTACGGGCTGACGCCCGAGCGGCTGGCCCGCATGAAGGACGCCGCCGCGATCTTCCACCCCGGCCCGATGAACCGCGGGGTGGAAATCTCGAGCCAGGCGGCCGACGCGGCGGCGTCCCGGGTGCTGGATCAGGTGTCGGCCGGCGTCGCCGTCCGGATGAGCGTGCTGTACCACCTGCTGGGTGGGGAGGGAGAGAAGTGACCGACCTGCTGATCACCGGGGCGAAGCTCGCCGACGGGACGACGGGCGACCTCGGCGTCCGCGACGGGGTCTTCGTGCCGGCGTCCGAGGTGAGCGATCCTGAGCGTCTCGACGCCGACGGGCTGCTCGCCCTTCCGGGCCTCGTCGACCTGCACACCCACCTGCGCGAGCCCGGCCACGAGGACGCCGAGACCGTCGCCACCGGCACCGCAGCCGCGGCGCGGGGCGGCTACACGGCCGTCTTCGCGATGGCGAACCTCGACCCGGTGACGGACACGGCGGAGGCGGCGTCCTTCGTCGCCGAACTCGGACGCCGCGACGGCCACTGCGAGGTCGTCCCGATCGGGGCGGTCACGAAGGGGCTCGCCGGCGAGGAGCTCGCCGAGCTGGGGCTCATGGCGACGCACGCGGGCGTCCGGGTGTTCTCCGACGACGGGCGCTGCGTCTCCGACTCGCTGATCATGCGCCGGGCGCTCACCTACCTGAAGACATACGACGGCGTCCTGGCGCAGCATGCGCAGGATCCGCGGCTCGCCGGCCCGGACGCCTGCTGCCACGAGTCGGCGATCCAGGGGCGGCTCGGGCTGCCGGGCTGGCCGTCGGTGGCGGAGTCGGCGGTCATCGCGCGCGACGTCCAACTGGCCGAGTACTGCGGCGCGCGCTACCACGCCTGCCACATCTCGACCGCGGAGAGCGTCGACGTGATCCGGTGGGCGAAGGCCCGCGGCATCGCCGTGACCGCCGAGGTCACCCCGCATCACCTGCTGCTCGACACGCCGCTCGTCGAGAGCTACGACACGACGTTCAAGGTGAACCCGCCGCTGCGGACCTCGGAGCACCTCGAGGCCGTCCGGGAGGCGCTGGCCGACGGCACGATCGACGCCGTCGCCACCGATCACGCGCCGCACACCGTCGAGAGCAAGGATCACCCGTTCGACGTCGCGCTGCCCGGCATGATCGGGCTCGAGCAGGCGCTCGGGGTCGTCGTCGACGTGATGGTCAACTCCGGACGCATGGACTGGCCCACCCTCGTCGCCCGCATGTCGGCCAAGCCGGCCGAGATCGGCCGGCTGCCGCACCAGGGGCGTCCGATCGCGGTGGGCGAGCCGGCGAACGTCGTCCTCGTCGATCCGGGCGCCCGCGCGACCGTCGACAAGGCGGCTTCGGCGTCCAAGGCGCGCAACAACCCCTACGACGGACGCGACCTGCCCGACCCGGTCGTCGCGACCGTGTGGGCCGGGCGGGTCACGTACCGGCGCTGACGGCGTCCCCGAACCCGGCGACCCGCGTGCCGAGCCGGGTGAAGGCGGAGCGCAGGGCGTCGGGCTCGACGACCGTGAGCCCGCAGTCGAGGGTGAGCGCCGCGCGGGTGAGGTACCACGCGAGCACCTCCAGGCGGTCCTCCTCGCCGCGCACCTCGGTGCGCCCGTCCGGCAGCACTCCGAAGCGCACCTCCGGGCCCCACCAGCCGGCCGCAGCGACGGCGTCCGGCGCGGCGTCGTAGACGACGGCGTACGGGGTGCCGCGCCAGGCGTGGGCGACCGCGCGGCGGACGGCTTCGGCCGGATCGGGGCCGGGGCGCGGCCGGAAAGGCCACGTGGTGGCGGTGACGGCGTCCATGCGGTCGATGCGGAAGGTGCGCCAGTCGTCGCGGGCCGGGTCGAAGGCGTGGAGGTACCAGCGGCGACCGGTGGTGACGACGCCCGCGGGCTCGACGTCGCGATCGGCGGGCGGATCGCCGTAGACGAAGCGGACCCGCGTGCGGTCGCGGACGGCCCTGGCGAGCGTGACGAGGGCGTCGGCGTCCACGTCGCCGGTGGCCGGGCGTACGTCGATGACCTGGCCCAGTGCACGCACGTGCTCGCGGAGGGCGACGGGCAGCATCTGGTCGAGCTTGCCGAGCGCGCGCACGGCGGCCTCGCCGGCGCCGGTCACGTGGGAACCGGCGGCCACGCGCAGGGCGACGGCCACGGCGACGGCCTCGTCGTCGGCCAGGAGCAGCGGCGGGAGGCGCAGGCCGCGGCCGAGCCGGTAGCCACCCTCCGCGCCGTGCTCGCCGGTGACCGGGTAACCGAGCTGGCGGAGCCGGTCCACGTCGCGGCGGACCGTGCGGGTGGTGACGCCGAGCCGGTCGGCCAGCTCGGTGCCCGACCACTGGGCGCGGGCCTCGAGCAGCGAGAGCAGACGCAGGGCGCGGGCGGTGGTGTCGGCCATGAGCCGAGTGTGGCAGAGGCAGCGGACAGAACCTGTCCTATTGGGGTCGGATGCTGTGGTCATGCTCAAGCCAGACACGTACACCGAATCCGCCGCCCTCGTGGGCTACCTCGACGACCAACTCCAGGCGCTCCGCACCGCGGCGCACGGCCTCACCGACGAGCAGGCGCGCGCCACGCCGCTGCGCAGCGCCCTGTCCATCGGCGCCCTGCTGAAGCATGTGGCGTCCATCTGCGAGGCGTACGCGGACGCCGCGGCCGGGCTCCCGCCGCGCGACGACCGGTTCGAGGCGTACTTCGAGAACCTCCAGATGCTGCCGGGCGACACGCTCGAGGCCGTGCGGGAGCGCTTCGACGCCGCCGTGCCGCCGTACCTGGCGGCCGTGGCCGCGGCCGACCTGGACGCCGAGACGCTGGAGGACCCGGCGCCGTGGTTCGGCCTGACCGAGCGGATGCCCGCGAACAAGCGGTTCCGGCTCCTGCACCACGTGGAAGAGTTCGCGCGGCACGCCGGTCATGCCGACATCATCCGCGAGGAACTGGACGGTGCCACAGCGGGCAGCCTGCTGTTGGCCGTCCAGGGTCTGCCCGGCAACGCCTTCCTCCAGCCGTGGACGCCGCTCGGCGACGCCTGAGGGGCCGGTAGGGTGCGGGCGTGACCCTCGGGAAACGCCTGCTGCCGCTGCTGTACCTTCCGGTGTTCCTGGCGTGGTACTTCCTGCTCGAGGGGCGCCCGTCGGAGAACATGATCGTCGTGGCGTCCCCCCTGGACGCCCTGATCCCCTTCGACGAGCGCTGGGTCATCGCCTACTTCGCGTGGTTCCCGTACCTGCTGGGCTTCATCGGCTGGCTGTTCGTGAAGGACGCCCGCCCCTACCGCGAGATCCCGCGGCTGGCGTTTCTGCTGATCGTCGGCATGACCGCCTGCCTGATCGGCTACACGCTGTGGCCGACGACGCAGGAACTGCGTCCGGCGGTGTACCCGCGGCCCGGCGTCCTGACCGACGTCGTGGCATCCCTGCAGGGCTTCGACGACCCGAGCAACGTGTTCCCGAGCCTGCACGTCTACACGTCGATCGTCGTCGCGCACTGCCTGGCGACGAGCAGGTACGTCAGGCGCGCGTGGGTGCGTGTGGCCGCCTGGGCGCTGTGCGCCCTGATCGCGGCGTCCACCTGCTTCCTGAAGCAACACTCCATCCTGGACGCCTTCGGTGCGGCCGGCCTGTTCGTCGTGGTGTGGGGCGCCTCCCGGGCCATGGCCGCCGCCCGCGGCCGGCGTCGGATCGGGACGGACGCCGCGGCCGCCCGGCCCTGAGGCGTCCGTCGCGAAAAGGGCGGCTCCCTCTGGGGGAGCCGCGGCGCGGGCACCTATGCTGAGACCCCAAGCTCGCCGCGACCCGAGGAGCAGCCGTGACCACGATTCATCCGCCCGTCGCCACCGTCGGCGGCCCGAACGACCGCGTCACCGACGCGGAGCTGGACCGGTTCGTCGCGGAGAGCTTCGCCGGGCTCGACGTCGACGGCAAGAACGTCGTGCTGATCGTCCCCGACGCCACCCGCAGTTGCCCGCTGCCGCTCATCGTGAGCACGGTGCACCGGCATCTGATCGACCGCGTCGCATCGCTGCGCTGCGTGATCGCCCTCGGCACACACTCCTACATGGAGCCCGACGAGATCGAGCGCTGGTTCGGCGTCGACCCGGGCGAGCTGGACGCCGCGTACCCGGGCATGCCGATCGTGAACCACGAGTGGGCCGATCCCGAGCAGATCGTGCGCGTCGGCACGCTGACCGCCGAGCAGATCAAGGAGCTGTCGAACGGCGCGATGGAGCAGTCGGTCGACGTGGAGATCAACCGGTACGTGGTCGAGGCCGACGTCAACATCGTGCTCGGGCCGGTGTTCCCGCACGAGGTCGTCGGCATCTCCGGGGGCAACAAGTACTTCATCCCGGGCTGCGCGACCCACGAGGCGATCGACCTGTCGCACTGGGTGGGCGCCCTGACGGGCGTGGAGGACATGATCGGCAAGCGCGGCGTCACGCCGGTGCGGGCGATCATCAACGCGGGGTCGGAGATGATCCCGGGCGCGCGGCTGGCGGTGTCGATGGTGGTGCAGTCGGGGTCCGGGGAGTTGGAGTTCGCGGCCTTCGGCACGAGCGAGGAGTCGTGGGCGGCCGCCGCCGACGTGGCCGCCGAGAGCCACATCGTCTACGTCGACGAGCCGTTCACGCGGGTGCTCGCGATGATGCCGACGCGCTACGACGACATCTGGACCGCCGCGAAAGGCTGCTACAAGACCCAGCCGGCGATGGCCGACGGCGGCGAGGTCGTGATCTACGCCCCGCACGTCACCGAGATCTCCGAGACGCACCCCGAGATCTACGACATCGGCTACCACTGCATCGAGTACTTCACGAAGCAGTGGGAGAAATTCGCCGACGTGCCGAAAGGCGTCCTGGCGCACTCGACGCACGTGCGCGGCGCGGGCACGTACGACCCCGAGACGGGCGTCGAGCACAACCGGATCAAGGTGACGCTCGCCACGCAGATCCCGCCCGACGTGTGCGAGCGGGTGAACCTCGGCTACCTCGACCCGAAGAAGATCAACCTGGAGCGGTGGGAGGCCGACCCCGACGTGACGGTGCAGCCGAACGCCGGCGAGATCCTGCACCGGCTGAAGTCTGAGCGGTAGGCGTCCGGGCGGGTCGCGGGCGGACGCCGCTCAGCGGCCCGCCGACACCGGGCCGGTGGACGCCCGCACGACCAGCCGCACCGGAACCGTGACCGGCCCCGAGGACGCCTGCTTCGACGGGCCCAACTGCGAGATCACGTAGCGGATCGCGGCGTCGCCGAGCATCGTCAGCGGCGCGGCCACGGTGGTGAGCCCGGGCGCGACGATCGCCGAGGCGAAGATGTTGTCGAAGCCGATGACGCTCACGTCGCCGGGCACGGAGAGCCCCCGGTCGGACAGGGCCCGCATCAGCCCGATCGCCATGAGGTCGTTGAAGCAGATCACGGCCTTGAGCCGGCGCGCGGCGATCACCTCGCCGGCGGCGCGGCCGCCCGCGATCGTCGGGGCGAACGGACCGACGCGATGCTCGGTGAAACCCAGGTCGCGCGCCGCGTCGCGGACGGTGCGCCAGCGCACC
>CALMAD010000190.1 GCA_937859105.1 uncultured Propionibacteriaceae bacterium | reverse complement strand
ACTCCTCGAAGCAGGCGGATTCCGACCCCTCATCCACTCTCTTTCGTGAAGAGCCCCTTAACGACGAATGAACCCCCGCGCATATGGGATCCCGACGAGATCACGGTCACAGAACCCGCGACCATTCGTCGAGCAATCACCGCGGCGTCGATCGGCAATGTCACGGAATGGTACGACTTCGGCGTCTACGCCTATTTCGAGCCGGTGATCAGCAGGGTCTTCTTCGCTGGCCTCGATCACGCAGTGGCTACGATCGCCGCGTTCGGTCTCTTCGCCATCGCATTTCTCGTCCGGCCTTTCGGCGGCATGTTCTTCGGCCCTTTGGCCGACCGCATCGGCCGCACCCGGGTGTTGGCGATCACGATGATCCTGATGGCCTTGGGCACGTTCGCCATCGGCTGTATCCCTGACCCCGCGGCTATCGGCATGCTCGCCCCGTTGTTCCTGCTCCTGGCGCGACTGGTGCAGGGCTTCTCGACCGGCGGCGAGTACGGCAGCGCCATGACGTTCATCGCCGAGTACGCGCCTGACCGTCGACGTGGCTACCTCGGCAGTTGGCTGGAGTTCGGAACCTTCGCGGGCTATCTGCTGGGGGCCGCCACCGTGACCCTGGTGAGCGCCGCGCTCAGCCCCGAGGACCTGGTGTCCTGGGGCTGGCGATTGCCGTTCTTCGTCGCCCTCCCCCTCGGCTTCGTCGGGATCTACCTGCGGATGCGTCTCGGCGACACCCCCGCCTTCCGACAGATGCAGGAGGACGCGGCCCGCGTGCAGAAGGAGCGGAAGGGCCGCCATGAGTTCCGTGACGTGCTTCGGCTGTGGCCCTTCATGCTCGTGTGCACCGGGCTGGTGGTCGCCTGGAACGTGACGAACTACATGTTGACCTCCTACATGCCGACCTATGTGAGCGACACGCTTCCCGCCATGGGCGACGACGGCATCTCCAGCGGGGCCTCCCAGGTGATCCAGATCGTCGTGATGGCGGTCGCCCTGGTGACGATTCCCCTGCTCGGCAAGCTCTCCGATCGCATCGGACGCAAGCCGGTCGCGATGGCGGGCGCGATCGGGCTCGTGGTGCTCGCCCTGCCGATGATCCTGTTGATTCGCTCCGAGACCCCGGTGACGGTGTTCCTCGGGCTGCTCATGATGGGGCTGCTGCTCATCTGCTTCAGCGCCACGATGCCGTCGACGCTGCCGTCGCTGTTCCCCACGCACGTCCGCGCCGGCGGGCTCTCGATCGCGTTCAACGTCGCGATCTCGCTGTTCTGCGGCACCACCTCGCTGGCCGTCGGCACCCTCGTCAGCGCCACCGGTGACCTCAACTGGCCCGCCTACTACCTCATCGCCGCCGGCGTCGTCGGCATCATCAGCCTGATCCTCCTCAACGAGCCGAACGGACAACGCATGTGGGGGTCGGCCCCGTCGGCCGTCGACCACGAGGAGGCGCTCCTCATCTACGCCGGTCAGGGCGGGGGCGAGCCCGGCCATCTCAGCCGCACCTGAGCGGTCGTCGCCCGGACGCGCACCTGGCGATCACCTCGCGGAGGCCTCCAGCACGGCGTCCCGCAGGATCGCGGCCACCTGCCCGCGATGCGTCAGCGGGGCGAGGTGGCTGGCGCGCTTGATGACCAGCACACGGGGGTCGCGGCAGTGTCGTGCGTATGCGCGCAGGTCGATGCCCAGCTGGTCGAACTGCCCCGCCACCAGGTAGACGGGGCAGTCGACGTCGGCGAGTTGGTCGGCGCGCGCCTCCGCCACCACCGCGCTCCAGGCGGCGGGGGTCGCGGCGTAGCCCGTGGCGTCCGGGAGATCGTCCACCGACGCGCCCAGGCGACGCATGACGCCGTTGGCCAACCGGCTCATGCGGTCGGCCCCGACCCGCGGCAGCAGGCCCGCGAACCCGGTGTACAGGCGCGCCAGCTGCGGATGCCGTGAGGGATCCGCGGTCGCCCCGATGAGCACCAGCCCAGCCAGGACGCCCGGGTGTCGATGGGCGTAGTCCGCGCTGACGTAGCCTCCGAGGCTGTGGCCCGCCAGCACGACCGGACGCCCCGGCTCCGCCCGCCCCACCGCCTCCTCCACGACCGCCAGGGCCGCGTCGGTGGAATAGGGGCGCCCAGCGCGGGTGCCGTGACCCGGCAGGTCGACAGGCATCAGATCGGCCTCCGGGATGAGCTCGGCATAACCCACCCACTGGCGCGTGTCGAAGCGCGTGCCGTGCACGAGCACGAGGAGCGGACGCGATGTCACCAGGCCACCTTAGGCGCCGTGCTCGCGACCCTGTCGAGGCACTCCCCGTCGCGGCACACCCGCCGCCGCCTCCCGCGGCAGCAGCGGACGGTCCTGAGCCCGGCCCAGCCTCCATCGCCCGCCGGTCGCCGGCTCGGCCAGGCCCATCTCGGCCAGCCGCTGCAGGGCCCCCAGGCACGCCGGCACCGCCACCCCGGCTCGCAGCGCCAACTCCCCCACCGGCCGCGCCCCGCGGGACGGAAGAGCCTCGTACACCGCCGCGTCGGCCGGCACGAGCATGTCCAACAGCCGCGGCTGCCCCTGCGCGCCACCCTCGGACTCCCGCTCGGGCCGGAGGGGGCCCACCTCGGTCAGCACATGCTCGGCGCACGTCACCAAGACAGCATCGGCCTCACGGATGAGCTGGTGCGGCGTGAACGAGGTCGCGCTGGTCACCGGGCCCGGCACCGCCATCACCGGACGCCCGCACTCCCTCGCCCACGTGGACGTATTCCGCGCCCCGCTGCGCGCCGCGGCCTCCACCACGACCGTGCCCAGCGACGACGCCGCGATGAGCCGATTCCGTGACAGGAACCGAAGCCGCGAGGGCACCTCCCCCGGAGGCTGCTCCGAGACCACCAGCCCGGTCGCCGCGATCTGCTGCAGCAGCGAAGCGTGCCCTCGCGGGTACTCGTGCGCCGGACCACCCGCCAGGAACGCCACCGTCGTGCCGGCGACGGCCAGCGCACCTCGGTGGGCCGCCGCGTCGACGCCATAGGCCCCTCCCGAGACCACGGTCACCCCCGCGGACGCCAGTTCCGCCGCCAGGTCCGACGCCACCCGCTCTCCCAACGCGGTCGCGGCCCGGGACCCCACGATCGCCACCGACCGTTCGACGACCTCCGCCAGCGGAGCCTGCCCGCGCACCCACAGGCCGACCGGCTCCCCGGTCATCCCCTGCACCTCCTTGCAGCCGCGCAGGCTCTGCAGCCGCTGCGGCCACTCGTCGTCGGACGGGATCACGAACCGCGCCCCACAGGCGGCCTCCGCCGCGCGGAGCGCCTCCAGGTCGACCCGCTTCGCCCGCGCGCCCCACGGGCTCTCCATCGTGGTCGCGACCAGACCCCGCCAGGCATCCACCGGCCCGACCTCCTCCAGGACGGTCGGAAGGCGCGAATCGCCCGCCTCCACCGCGCACGCCAGGCCGCGCCGGGCGTCCCGCTCGTCGTCAGCCACAACGGGCCTCCAACTCCTCGCCGCGCCGCATGGCCAGCGCCGCCTCCACGTCTTCCCGGGACGGGCGCGCGGCGCCCGCCAGATCCGCCATCGTCCACGCCACTCGCAGCACTTTGTCGAAGCCTCGGCTGCTGAGCTGGCCGCGGGTCACCGCCCGGTCGAGCACATCGAGGCCCGGGGGCTCCGGTAGCGCCCGGCGCAGCACCGGACCCGGGACGGAGGCATTGGTCGTGAATCCGAACGGCGCGAGCCTCTCGCGTTGCCGCTCGCGGGCCAGCGCGACACGCTCGGCGACCATTGCGCTCGATTCGGCCCGCACCCGGGACGCCGCCCGCAACATCGCCCGACGCATCGGCGCCAACGACTGCGAGATGTCGATGCGATCCAGGATCGGCCCCGAGATCCGGGTCGTATACCGGCGCACGCTCATGGCCGGGCACCGGCAGTCGCCACCCGGGGTGCCCGCCTGCCCGCAGGGACAGGGGTTCGCCGCCAGCACCAGCTGAAACCGCGCCGGGTACCTCGTTTGTGCGAGCGACCGGGCGAGCACGATCTCGCCGGACTCCAGCGGCGTCCGCAGCGCCTCCAGCGCCCGGGGGCTGAACTCGGGCGCCTCGTCGAGGAAGAGCACCCCGTGGTGCGCCCGCGAGACCGCCCCCGGCAGCGCGACGCGCGGACCGCCCCCGACGATCGCGGCCAGCGATGCGGAGTGGTGCGGCGCCGCGAACGGCGGACGCCGGACCAGCCCCCGGTCGAGCGACTCACCCGCCAGCGAATGGATCGCCGACACCTCCAGCGACTCTGCCACCCCGAGGTCGGGCAACAGGCCGGGCAGGCGCTCCGCCAACAGCGTCTTGCCGACGCCCGGCGGCCCATGGAAGTACAGGTGATGGCCCCCCGCCGCCGCCACCTCGAGCGCCCATTTGCCCTCGACCTGTCCGACGACGTCGGCCAGGTCTTTCGTCACCGCAGGCACCTGCGGCTCTGCCACCTCGGACTCCACCGCGCACGCCACCGGACGCCCCCGCAGCACGTCGATCGCCTCCGCCAACGTGTGGACGCCGCAGACCGCGAGGCCGTCGACGAGGGCCCCTTCCCGGCGCTGGGCCGCCGGCACGATCGCCCGCCGCAGGCCCTCGCGCTCGGCCGCCACCAGCAGCGGCAAGATCCCCCGCACCGGGCGCACCCGCCCGTCCAACCCCAACTCCCCCACCAACAGCGTGCGCTCCAGCGCGGCCAAGGGCACCAGGCCGTCGGCCGCCAAGGCGGCCACGACGATCGCGAGGTCGAAGTGCGAGCCCGCCTTGGGCAGCGTGGCCGGCGTCAGGTTGATGGTCACTTGCTGGTTGGGCCAGACGCGGCCCAGGGACGTGACGGCCGCCTTGCACCGATCCCTCGCCTCGTACAGCGCCGTGTCGGGCAGGCCGACGATCACGGTGCGCGGGAGACCCGTGCCGAGCGACACCTCCACCTCGACGAGCGTCGAATTCAGCCCGACCAGCGCCATCGAGAACGCGCGCGCCAGCTTCATGCGTCGATTCCCCGCACGTGCGTGACCGCCCCCGACCCGTCGCGCCGCAGCATCACGCCCACCGCGTCCAGCCGGACACGGGCCGCCGGACGATCCTGCGACCGCAGGTACTCCGCCGCCAGCGCGCGCAGCCGCCGCACCTTGTCGTAGGTGATCGCCTCGAGCGGGTCGCCGTACCCCAGCCCGCGCCGCGTCTTCACCTCGCAGAACACCAAGACCCCGTCAGGGTCGGTCGCGATCAGGTCGAGCTCACCGCCGCGGCACCGCCAGTTGCGGGCCACCACCGACCACCCTTGGCGCTCCAGAAATCGTGCGGCCAACTCTTCGCCGCCTGCGCCCGTTGCCCGCCGGGCGTCCCTCACCTCGTTCGACACGCTCCCCACCTCCACCCCCCACGATGGGGATGGACGCCGGATTCGTGTCAATGTCGACAATTTTCGCCCTCGCGGGCGGGTCGACTCAGACCTCGGGGACCTGCAACTCCGAGTGCGCGATCTCCTCGATCGACACGTCGCGGAACGTCAGCACCTTCGCCGACTTCACGAACCGCGCCGGACGGTACATGTCCCACACCCAGGCGTCGCCCATCGACACCTCGTAGTACACGTCGCCGCCCTCGGTGCGGACCTTGAGGTCAACCGCGTTGCACAGGTAGAACCGCCGCTCCGTCTCCACCGCGTAGGCGAAGATGCCGACCACGTCCTTGTACTCGCGGTAGAGCTGAAGCTCCAACTCGCTCTCGTACTGCTCAAGATCCTCGGTACTCATGACCGGCCAAGCTTAACCGTTCGCGCCACGTTGTCCCAGTTCATCCGATGGATCGCGCACGGGCCGTGTTCATCAAGCTCGCTCTGGTGCAGCGTCGTGCAGTAGCCCTTGTGGATGTCGAAGCGGTATTCGGGGTAGTCATCGTGGTATTCACGCATGATCCGGTCGCGCGTCACCTTCGCCACGACGGACGCCGCCGCGACACTCGCGGCGACGGCGTCCCCCTTCCACATCGCGAGGGTCGGGACGCCGAACCCGTCGACCGGGAAGCCGTCGGTCAACACGAAATCGGGACCGACGCCCAGCCGCCACACGGCCCGCCGCAACGCCTCGAGGTTGGCGACGTGCATCCCCAGCGCATCGCACTCGGCCGGCTCCACCCGGACGACCGACCAGGCGACCGCCCGACGGACGATCACGTCATACATGCGTTCCCGAGCCCGCGGCGTGAGCTTCTTCGAGTCGTTCAGGCCCGGCAAGGGCCTGGCAGGCAGGACGACCGCGGCCGCCACCAGCGGGCCCGCGCACGCCCCGCGCCCAGCCTCGTCGGCCCCGGCGACCCGGGCGAAACCGGCGCGGGACAGCCCCCGCTCGTAGCCGTAGAGGCCGGCGTCCGCGCGAATCCGATAACTCACGGGATCGCCGCGTCAGCAGGCCGGGGCGTCCCCGCGCACGATCGGCTGCGCGGGCGCGGCACCCGTGGCCGCAGGAACGTTCTCGAAGGTCGCCGGACGCGACAGGCCCCGGATGCGGTCGAAGGGCAGCACGATCGCCGCCGCGGTGCCGACCACCGACGACGTCCGGACGAAGGCGGGGGCGCCCTGAACCCCGTCCGCCTCTTCCTTCAGATGGCAGCGCGAATCGGCCGAATCGTTGCGGTGATCGCCCAGAAGAAACACCCGATCCGCCGGGACGACCACGTCGAACGTGTATTCCGACGGTTGGATGGGCTTGCCGTCCTCGTCGCGGTACAGGTACGACCCCTCGTCGAGGGCGCGGCCGTTCACGCTCACGCGCCCCTGCGCGTCGCAGCAGACGACGTGGTCGCCGGGCATGCCGATCAGTCTCTTGATGAGGTTGTGGGAACGCGGGTCGGGCATCAGACCGACGAAGACGAGCGCATCTTCGGCCGGCGGCAACGCCTCCTGGCTCGCGTACCCCATCCACTCGTTGTCGTCGGTGAAGACGACCACGTCACCCCGCCGGTACGGGATGACCTTCTGAACGAGCACCCGATCCTGCGGCAGCAACGTCTGCTCCATCGACCCCGACGGGATCACGAACACCTGCAGCAGGAACATGCGCAGCAGCGTGGTCGCGATGAGCGCCCCGACGATGATGATCGCGAACTCGCGAATCACCCCGGCGAAGCCGCTGCGGGGAGCCTTCTCGCCGCGCTGTTCGCCTGAGTTCTCCTCGGGTGCCTGTGCCTGGCTGCCCGAATCCGTCGCCACCGCTGCCCCTCAGTGTCGCGCGATCAGTTCTCGCGCTTCTCCTTGATCTTGGCGGCCTTGCCGCGCAGGTTGCGCAGGTAGTACAGCTTGGCGCGGCGCACGTCGCCCTGACGATCGACCTCGATCTTCTCGATGATCGGGGAATGCAGCGGGAACGTGCGCTCGACACCCGTGCCGAAGCTGATCTTGCGAACGGTGAAGGCCTCGTTGATGCCGGAGCCGGTGCGGGCGATCACGTTGCCCGCGAACACCTGGATACGGGACCGGTTGCCCTCCACCACGCGAACGTGCACCTTGACGGAGTCGCCCGGACGGAAGGGGGGGATGTCGGTGCGCAGCGCAGACTGCGCGACCTCGTTGACCAGCTTGCTCATGATCTGTTCCTCGCCGGTGCCACAGGACACCACGTACGCCTGAAATCGGAGAGTCGCCCGCGCGCCGACCCCCTGTGGCAGGAAGCACGCAGCGCAACCCGACCAAGTTTGCCATAGGGACGCCGCTCGGCGAAATTCGCCTCGCGTCGCTCGCTCATCGGACGCCTCCGGCCGCCCGTTGCCGGCCGGGAACGCCCCAGTCGCCCCCGGACGCCGCGCCCGTCAGGCGTCCAGCGCCACGACGGGGTTGCCGAGGAAGCCGATGCCCGCGACCTCGCAGCCGCACTCGTCCCCCACGACCACATCGAACCCGGTCCCCGGCGCGCCGGTCAGGATGATGTCCCCCGGCCCCAACGTCATGTGGGCGCTGGCGTAGGCGAGCACCTCGAACGGGTTCCATGCCAGCGCCGCAGAACTCGAGGACGCGGCCTCCCGCCCGTTGACCGTCGCCACGAGGGCGACGTCGAGCGCGTCCAGTTCCGTCTCGACCCACGGGCCGATGGGGGTGAATCCATCGCCGCTCTTGGAGGAGATCATCTTCTCGTCGCTCGCGATCCCGTCGGGCGCGGTGACGTCATTGCCGACGGTCCAGCCGAGGATGTACTCCTCGGCCTCCTCCGCCGTGACCTTCCGGCACTCGCGGCCTACGACGATGGTCAACTCGCACTCGCCCTTGAGGCGCCCGGCGTCGGCGTCCAGCACGATCGGGTCGCCGGGGCCGACCACCGTGCGCGCCGACTTCATGAAGGCGCTCGCGGGCAACGCTCGGTCGGCGGGGCCGGAGTTGTGCGCCATCCCCAGCACGACCAGGGGCTCCACGGGCGCCAGCAACTCGGCGCCCTCCAGCGGATAGCTCTCGCCGGTGGGCTCGAGCGGCGAGTCGAAGAGATCGACGACCCCCAGCCAGCGTCCGTCGCGTTCGACCACAGGGCGCGGCCCGTCGGGGGTGGCGATGCGTGCGAGTCTCATGGGTTCTCCTCGACCAACCGAATCATTCAGTCAACTGAACAGTGTGCAACCTATTGAACCACCGACGAAGGCTCCGCCATACTGAGGGCATCAGGTTATCGGCAACGACGCGGAAGAACGGGCGCACCATGACAACGACAGGATTCATCGGACTCGGCACGATGGGGCGACCCATGGCACGTCACGTCCTCGCGGCGGCGAAGCCGGGCGACCGCGTGCTGCTGCGCAACATCGACCGCGACGGCCTCGAACCCCTGATCGACGCCGGCGCCGAGTGGACCGAGACCGTCCGCGAGGTCGCCGAGGCGTCCGACATCATCATCTACATGGTGCCGGCGATCGCCCACATCCGCGCCACCCTCGACGGCCCCGACGGCCTGCTCGCCGGAGTGACGAAACCCCTGCTGGTCGTCGTGTCGTCGACGACCAGCTCGCAGGAGGTGCGCGACCTCGCGGCTGACCTCGCGCGCGACACCGACGGGCTCGTGGAGGTCGTGGACGCCCCCGTCAGCGGCGGCGCGGAGGGGGCCGAGACGGGCACCCTGTCCGTCATGGTCGGCGGCGACGACGCCCCCGCCGCCCGCGTCGTCGACGTGCTGAGCGCCACCGGACGCGCGGTCCATCTCGGCCCGCTCGGCGCCGGCCAGATCGCGAAGGCCTGCAACCAGCTCATCGTCGCCGCCGAGATCGTCGCGAACGCCGAGGCCGCCGTGCTCGCCGAGCGGTCGGGCCTCGACGTCGCCCTGCTGTTCGACCTGCTGGGCGACGGCTACGCCGGCAGCCGCATCCTGCAGGTGAAAGCGCCGCGGTTCGTCGCGCACGACCACTCCCCCTCGGGCCCCGCGAAGTTCCTGGTCAAAGACCTGCGCGCCTTCGCCGAGGAAGCCGAACGGGTCGGCATGAACACCCTGAGCGTCGAGCCGCTGCGGGCCGTGTTCACCCAGCTCACCGACGAGGGTCTCGGCGACCAGGACACGGCGGTCGTCCAGGCGTTCATCGAGCAGCACAGCGAGGTCCCCTCGGCCTGAGTCCCCGTTCGTCGCTCACCGGACGCCGCCCGCCCACGCGGG
>CALMAD010000189.1 GCA_937859105.1 uncultured Propionibacteriaceae bacterium | reverse complement strand
GATCTCTGGACACCGGCGCAAAGGCGGGGACACGCCTCGCGAGTCACCCATCTGGGGACGGGCAGCCGTCCCCGTCCTCAGAATGGGGGACGCCGCACGCCCTGTCCTCACAATCGCGCTGACTAGGGACATCATTCCCACCACCGGACGCCCGCTCGCCAGTCCTTTTAATCCTCGTCAAATAACCCGGACGCCCGACAAAACCGCCAGTGATCGCGCCTTCACGCGCCCCTCAAAACCAGGGGCCGCCTCAGCCGTCCAGCAGCCCGTGCGCCAGCAGGATGCGCCGCAGTCCGTCGGGCCCCTCCCGCGGGTCGAGGCGCTCCGCGATCATCTGCACGGACGCCGCGGCGTCCACGTTCGCCTGCTTGTCGTCGATGAACAGCGTCTCCTCCGCGGGAGTCCGGATTCCCCGCAACACGGTCGTGAAGAACGCCACGTCGGGCTTCGCGACGCCGAGTTCGCACGAGTAGAACTGCTCGTCGAAGTGCCGCTCGTACCCGTTGTGGTCGCGCATGTACGCGAGCCGGTCGCTCTGCTGGTTGCTCGCCACGTAACACCGGACGCCGCGCTCCCGCACCTGATCGACCAGCGCGAGCGAATCGGCCCAGACGTCGTACTTGTGCCACTCGGCGACCAGCACGTCGACCTCGACGGTCTCGCCGAGCTCGTCCAGATACTCGGCGACCACGTCCCGGAACGGCACCTGACCCGTCACCGCGGACGTCTGCTCACGCCGGTCGAGCTCCGCGAACGTCCCGCGCTCCATGAGCGCGTCGATGCCCTCGATCCAGCCGGCGACCGGCCACTGCAGGACGCCGTCGCAGTCGAAGAGAACGGCCTTGATGGGGGAGTCGGCGGTCGCGGGCATGGGGTTCCTTCCGTCGGAGGGCTCGGTGGGGTAGGCGACGATCGGGGACGCCCCCGGCGTCAGTCGAGCTGACGCCGCGCGGCGCCCTTGTCGGCCGACAGCGCCAGCGACGCGTAGATCTTCAGCGAGTTGCTGACGGTCCGCTCCCGGGACGCCGGACGCCAGCCGGCGGCGTCCTGCTCTTCGCGACGGCGAGCGAGCTCGTCGGCGTCCACCTCGATGTCGATCGTGCGCTCCGGGATGTTGATCGACACGATGTCGCCTTCCCGGATCAGCCCGATCGCGCCGCCGGCGGCGGCCTCGGGCGAGATGTGGCCCAGCGACAGCCCGGACGACCCGCCCGAGAACCGCCCGTCGGTGATCAACGCGCACTGCGGCCCGAGCCCGACGCCCTTGAGGTAGCTGGTCGGGTACAGCATCTCCTGCATGCCCGGGCCGCCCTTCGGCCCCTCGTACCGGACGACCACGCAGTCGCCCGCGACGATCTGGCCGCCCAGGATCATCTCGACGGCCTGCTCCTGGCTTTCCGCGATCTTCGCCGGCCCGCGGAACACCCACTGGTGCTCCGGGACGCCCGCCGTCTTCACGACCGCCCCGTCCTCCGCGATGTTGCCCTTCAGGATCGCGAGCCCGCCGTCGGCGGTGTAGGCGTGCTCCACCGAGTGGATGCAGCCGTGCTCGGGGTCGGTGTCGAGCGTCTTCCAGCGGTTCGTGGACGAGAACGCCTCCGTCGTCCGGACGCCTCCCGGCGCCGCGTGGAACAGCTCGATCGCCTCCGGGGACGCCTGACCGCTGCGGATGTCCCACGCGTTCAACCAGTCGTCGACGGACGCCGCGTGCACGGCGTGCACCGAGTCGTCCAGGAGGCCGCCGCGGTGCAGCTCGCCGAGGATCGCGGGCATGCCGCCGGCGCGGTGCACGTCCTCCATGTAGAAGTCGTGGGTGTTCGGGGCCACCTTGCAGATGCACGGCGTCTCGCGGGAGAGCCGGTCGATGTCGTCCTGCGTGAAGTCGGCGCCGGCCTCGCGGGCCGCCGCCAGGATATGCAGCACCGTGTTCGTCGATCCGCCCATCGCGATGTCGAGCCGCATCGCGTTCTCGAACGCGGCCTTCGTCGCGATCGAGCGCGGCAGCACGGACGCGTCGTCGCCTCCGTAGTAGCGGTTGGCCAGGTCGACGGCGAGGCGTCCGGCCCGCTCGAACAGACCCTTGCGGGCGGACGCCGTCGCGAGCGTCGACCCGTTGCCCGGCAGCGACAGCCCGAGCGCCTCGGTGAGGCAGTTCATGGAGTTGGCGGTGAACATGCCGGAGCACGAACCGCAGGTCGGGCAGGCGCTGCGC
>CALMAD010000188.1 GCA_937859105.1 uncultured Propionibacteriaceae bacterium | reverse complement strand
GCTCCTCAACGCTCAGCCCGCGCCGTTACCCACCCACCGTCGAATGGGAAGAGCCGGTGATGTGTGGATGGATAACTGCCCAGACAACACACCCCGCGGAGGACCGCTGAAGTTCAGGTGAAGCTAGGAGACCGCCGCGACGTGCGCTGTGAAGCGATCAGGATGTTGTTGAGGGCCGATCACCGACAACGACACGGACATGCGCGCAGCACGGCCTCAAGCTGACGAGCGAGGCGCGTTGCGGACATGCTCCTAGGCTAGACCCAGTTCGTTGAATACGGACATTTCGTCTCGCAGTTCGGGCACGCCGTCGAGAATGTGGACGCCGCGCGCTCCCGCGCGGGCGTCCCCGGCCTGGTCAGCGCGGCAGCGTCAGCGTGAAGGTCGCGCCGTGACCAGGGCCATCGGAGGATGCGGTCGGCGTCCCGCCGTGGGCGTGGGCGATACCGCGCGAGATCGTCAGCCCGATGCCGGTGCCGCTTTCTCCGCCCCGTCGTCCGCCGACGCGGTAGAAGCGCTCGAAGACGCGTTCCAGGTCCGCGGCGGCCAGCCCTTCCCCTGTGTCGGCGACGACGACGCTTCCCGAGCGCTCCTCACCCCGGACGCCGACCCGGACGGTCCCCCCGCGAGGGGTCGCCCGCAGCGCGTTGCCGACGAGGTTGGTGACGACCTGCGCGATCCGGTCCGGGTCGGCGCGCAGCGGCACGGGGCGCCCCTGATCGATCGCCAGCCGGACGCCCGCGTCGTCGGCCTGCGGGCGCAGCCGCTCGGCGGACTCGGACGCCACCTCGGCCAGGTCCATGGCGACCGGGGAGACCTTCAGCCGCCCCTCGGACGCCCGCGACAGCGCCGAGAGGTCCTCGGCGAGCCGCCGCAGCCGCCGCGTTTCGCCGCCGAGTTCTCCGAGGGTCGCGCAGTCCCGTGGCAGGACGCCGTCGATCATGCCCTCCACGTAGCCGTCGATGACGGTCAGCGGCGTCCGCATCTCGTGGGCGACCTCACCCAGCAGGCGCACGCGGCGTCCTTCTGTCTCGGCCAGCGTCGCGCCCAGCGTCTGGACGTCCCCGGCGAGGCCGTCCAACTCGCGCGTTCCCGGCCGCGGCATCGTCACCGAGTACTGACCGCGCGCCATCGCCTGGGTGGCGGCGCGCAGCCGCACGAGCGGGCGGGCCAGCCAGGTCGCGACCACGCACCCCAGGACGATCGCGACGACGAGCCCCGCGAGGACGCCGATGGCCAACGCCGTGTCGACGGCCGACGCGAACTCCTGCCGCAGGACTTGCCCGTAACCGCGGCCGTAGCCGGCCCGCCCCGCGCGCCGCAGCGACTCGTCGAACAACGGCGGCGCGAGCAGCCGCACGAGCAGGAAGGTCACGACCGACCCGACGACGGCGACCAGCAGGTGGCTGAGCATGAGCCGCACGCCGAGCCGGTTCACCGGTCGCCTCCTTCGGGCAGGAACTTGTAACCGATGCCGCGGACGGTCCCGATGAAGCGAGGCGCCAACGCGTCGTCGCCGAGGGCGCGGCGAATGCTGCGGACGTGCGCGTCGACAGGGCGACGGGGCGGCCGTCCACCGTGATCTCGCGGCGGGCCTCGTCCAGCCTGAGGCCCCCGACGGTGAGCGGTCCGGGTTCCGCCGGCACGGACGCCTCGCGCGCCCGCCGCAGCACCGTCTTCACGCGCGCCACCACCTCGCGCGGGCTGAACGGCTTGGTGAGGTAGTCGTCGGCGCCCACCGACAGCCCCACGATCCTGTCGATCTCCTCGGCGCGGGCGGTGACCAGCACGACGTACACGTCGGACGTCCGCCGCAGGGTGCGCAGCACCTCGAGGCCGTCCGCATCGGGCAGTCCGATGTCGAGGACGATGAGGTCGGGCACGGCGGGCCCGCCGACGGCAGCCAGCACCTCCGCCCCGGTGGACGCCTCGGCGACCTCGAACGCCTCGGCCTCCAGGTAGGCGCGCAACACGCGCCGAATGGCCGCCTCGTCGTCGACCACCAGCACCCGGCGAGCCATGCGTCCTCCTTCGCGCCGACGGGTGCGGACCGCGCGGCCCGCACCCGCATCATGTCACCGGCACGGGCAGGCATCCTGCGGCGCAGGGGCCGCGCACGGCCTCGTCCCGGAGGCGGCCCGCTGGAAGGCGGCCAGGTGTTCTCCGAGCCGCTGAGCAGGTTCGAGTAGACGCGCTTGACGTCGGCGTCGCGGGCGGCGGCGCGGGCCTTGGTCAGGTCATCGATGTCGCGCTTCTCCAGCTCGACGCCCACCTGGTAGGCCGCCTTCAGGCTCGTCTTGCCTCGCGCGTACCAGCCGTCGTACAGCTTCTGGAGCTCGGGGAAGGCGTAGCTGCCGGGCGCCCGACCCGCTGAGGGGTCGGAGATGCCGTAGCGCGTCAGCAGGCGTCCGAGGGCGTCGTGGTGACGCTGTTCGCTACGGGTGTTGTTGCTCATCGGACGCGCGCCGTCGTGGACGCGGCTGAGCGCGGCGTACAGGTCGCGCGCCAGCCGCTCCTCCTCGCGGTTGAACTGCAGCGTCCGGGCGACGCTCGCGCTCGGGGCGGCGACGGCGCTGGCAGGCGCCACGGCGAACGGGAGGGCGGTTGCCCCGGCGATCAGGACGGCGGCGACGGCGGTTCGGGACTTCGACATGATCGGCTCCTTCGGTGACTCGGATCGTCGGTGATCCTCAGTCAACCGGGGCCTCGTGAAGGGCCTGGCGGGCCGTCCGTGAAGCTTTCGTGAAACGCGGGCGGCAGGCCCGGCGGCGCCCACGAGAGGCGTCCGGACGCAATGCGGCCCCTGCCCGGGGGGATTCTGGACAGGGGCCGCTGGGCGTCAGCCTACCGGCCGACGACCAGCCCTCGGACGCGCGCAACGCGCGGGCGGGCGTCCCCACTTCGACCGACACGATCGGCCGTCGACGGGGACGCCCCCCACTCAGTTCTGCGGCGCGCTCTGCTGTGCCTGCTGCTCGGCGACCTGCTTGGCCAGCTCGTCGCTGTCGATCGCCTTGACGGCGCCGATCAGCTCGTCGAGCCCGGACGCGTTGAGCGCGCCCGCGTTGCGGTACACCAGGACGCCGTCGCGGAACGCCATGAGCGTCGGGATCGCCTGAATCTCCAGCGCGCCCGCCAGTTCGGCGTTGGCCTCGGTGTCGAGCTTCGCGAACACGACGTCGTCGTGCTGGCCGGACGCCTTCTCGAAGACCGGCGCAAACTGGCGGCACGGGCCGCACCAGGAGGCCCAGAAGTCGATGAGGACGGTGTCGTTGCCCTCGATGGTGGAGACGAAATTGTCCTGAGTCAGTTCGACAGTCGCCATGATGGCTACTTCCTTCCCTCGGTTACGCAGGCCTCAACAAGGCTCCGAGGACGCCTATTCCCCGGCCGCTCAGTCGCGCCAGACACCCTCGCCGACGTCGTCGATGTCGGCGCCGATATCGCGGATGAGGCGTCCAGGCCCGATCGTGCGGCCGGCGACGGCCGACACGAGCGCCGACATCCCGGGCAGGGCCTCGCTCGGATCGGGGTCGCCCAGGACGCCCCCCTGCTGCAGCGGATTGCTGCCGTCGGGCCAGGGCATCGACACCTTCTCCCACGTGCGCACCCACGCTTCCGAGATCTCCGACACCGACGGGACGCCGAAGAAGTGCCCGACCGGGGCGTGATGCCGCAGGGACACGATCGGGGAGTTCTGGTAGATCAGCGCCAACCGGACGCGGGCGTCCAGATCGCGCCGCTGCTCCAGCGACCCGCGGATCGCCCACGAGCACGGGTTCGGGCAGGTCTCCCCCACATCCGGACGCTCGCCCGCGTCGATCGTCGCATGGTTCATCGCGCACATCGCCAGGGCCGAGCCCTGCCGCGAGTGGAAGCGATCCAGATACGCGGTGAACCCGGCCTGATCGCCGTTCGCCGCGTTGAGCGCGCGGCGGCAGGTCGCCCGGAGCGCCGAGCCGTGCGGGCACTCCGGGTCGTCGGTGCCCCACCGCTCGCCGACCGAGGACGCCATCCGCAGCGGGTCGCCCGCGTGCCCGAGCGTCGATTCCCACGCCAGTTGCGGCATGTACTCCCCGATGAGGTGAGCTGTCACGACGATCTGCAGCGGCTCGTGCCGCAGCGCGCGCAGGTCGACCACCTCGAGCATCAGCGCGTACAGCGGCACGAGACTGCCGAGCGCCCCGCGGTTGGCCTGGCGTGGCTCCTGCGGGAAGCACGCGGACGCCAACTCGGACGCCCAGGGCGCTCCGGAGAACCCGCTGGCGATCTGCGCGTAGTCTTCGGCGTCCAGGTCGAGGACCCGCTTCGCGGCGACGGCGAGGTCGCGCGCCTGCACGAGCTCAGGCGTCCGGTCGCCGGCGCGCACGTCGGCGTCCAGCAGCGCTGCCGCGGCGTCGTACCAGTGACCGTCGACCAGCTTGCGGAAACCGGCCTGCGCGACCACGGCGTCCCCCTACCTCGAGTGCTTCATGTCTGGGGAGCGAACTTCTCGACGAACAGATGCTCGGCCAGTGCGCGGTCCACCGTACACGGGGGGTCATCGTCGTCCCGGCGTACGACGAGCGCCTCCCCGGAGAGCGACGTGACCAGCTCCGCGCCGGGAACGACGCCCGCCCCGACGAGCCGCGACAGCAGGTCGACATCGGGCTGGACGCCCTCGCCGATGCGGACGATGCGCACCGCGACCGGCTCGCCCTCGGACGCCTCGAGCAACTCGGCCAGCCGCGCGCCCCCCGGCTTGCCGGACGGCGGCCCGCCGAGCTCGGTCAGGGCCGGGATCACGTTGCCGTAGGGCGATACCGTCGGCCCGTCGAGGATCGCGAAGAGCCGCCGCTCCACCGCCTCGGAGATCACGTGCTCCCACCGGCACGCCTCGTCGTGCGCGAGGGACCAGTCCAGCCCGATCACGTCGGTGAGAAGGCGCTCGGCGAGCCGATGCTTCCGCATGACGCGCGCCGCCTCGCGATGCCCCTCGGCGCTGAGGGCGATGCGGCGGTCGGGACGCACGGTCAGCAGCCCGTCGCGCTCCATCCGCGCCACGGTCTGCGACACGGTCGGGCCGCTTTGGTGCAGGCGCTCCACGATGCGGGCGCGCAGGGGTGGAACCCCCTCTTCCTCCAGCTCGTAGATGGTGCGCAGGTACATCTCGGTGGTGTCGATCAGGTCGCTCACGCCACGACCTCCTTCTGCTCGCTGGCTAAGACTAACGCTTCCCCAGGACGACCACGGCCCCGACGATCGCGACCGCCGCCGCGCCCAGCAGAGCCAACACATTGCCGCCCTCGCTCAGCGCGCTGACGACGGACGCCACCGTGCGCTGCACCGACTGCGCCGCGTCGGCCGCGCTGGTGCCCTCGGCGGTGGGCGCCGCGGACGCCCGCGGCGTCGCCTGCACCCCACCCGGCACGTCGACCGCGAGCACCGGCGACGTCACCTTCTCGGGCCCCCACAGCAGCTTCGTGCCGTCGATCGTGGGCGTCAGCGCGCCGCCCGTCGACTGCGTGGCGACGCGATCCCGCTGCAGGACGCGGTAGCTCGAGGCGTCCACGGTCATGACGTCGGTGCCGGTGCGCAGCGCGACCCGGCCGTCCGCGAGAACGGTCGCGTCCGTCACTCCCGCCGGCGCGTCGCCGACCTTCTGCAGCAGGGCGCTGCCGGGCGTGCCGATCGCGGCGGCGGGAGCCGCGTAGATCGCCCCGGACGCCGTCGCGGTGCGCCCGCGCGTGACGACGTGGAGGCGCCCGTCGTTCGTGATGAAGATCGCGGACGCCCGATGCCGGCCGTCGGGATAGCTCAGCACGTACCGATCGGCCTGATGGATCACGGTGCGGGGCACGGGGCCGTAGATCCGCCACAGCATCACCTGGCTGCGGTCGCCGCCCACGTCGCCGATGAACAGGGCGTTGCCGTGGAACGCGAGCCCCTCGAGGTCGGTCGTCTGGTCGCTGCTGTGGACCGTGCCGAACAGGGCGCCGTTCGCGTTTAGCGCCGAGACCGTGAGGCGTCCGGAGCCTCCGTTCGCGACCCAATACCGGCCGGCCGTCGCGTCGGTCGCGAGCCCCGCCGGATCGGTGACCGTGGTGCCCGTGATGGTGAACGCCTGGTCGGCGGCCCACGCCGGCGCCGCCGCGCCGATCATCAGCCAGGCCGCCAGCGCGGCGACCCACCGCGCGGCCCGCCCGCGCCCCTGACTTCTCATAGCCAGGAGACTACGCGAATCGGCCGAGCAGGCTGAGAGCCACGAGCAGGAGCAGCACAACCAGCACCCCGGTGACCACGAGGCGGCGGATCCTGACGTTCACCCGGCCAATCTAGGCCATCGACGCCGCCGGGCCCGTGCCCTAGGGTGCAGCTATGGGCGTCGTCCGGCTGTACGCAGTGGGCATCGACGAGCTCCGCGACCTCTTCTCGGGCTCGCCGGAGACCGCGGCGCGGCTCCGGGCCCTGGCTGCGGACGCCTTCGCACCCTCCCCCACCCCTCCCGAGCGGCGCACGCTGCTGGGCAAGATCGGGGGCCCGCTCATGAAGCGCCCCGTGGGGGCGCCGGTGCGGCGTCCGGGCGAGCCGACGGCGTCCGACCTGGAGGCGCTGCTGGCCGGTCACTACCTGCC
>CALMAD010000187.1 GCA_937859105.1 uncultured Propionibacteriaceae bacterium | reverse complement strand
CCGGTCCGCGAGGCGCGGATTTACGACACCATCGCGATGTTCGCTCTGCCTCAGGCCGAGGCGCGGCCCTGGAGCGCGGCGCCGGTCGCCGCGACGGCACGGGAGGCCGGCATCAGGCCGGCGCAATTGCGCCCGACCGCGATGCCGCGCCTCGCCGCGGCCGATCCCGCGCGGAAGATGGCCGACGCCGCAAGGCCCCTCCGCAAGGCCCCGGCCGATCCGGAGCCCGTAGACCTTGTTGCGGCCGGAGAGGCCGGTCACCTCCAGGTCGCCGACGCCGGCGAGCCCGTACGCGGTCGCCGGGTCGGCGCCGAGCTCGGTCGACAGCAGCGACATCTCCCGCACGGCTTGGGAGAACGTCGCGGCCTTAAGGTTGTGATGGGGGAAGCCGGTGGCCGCCTCCAGCCCGTCGGCGAGGCCCAGCGCGATGGCGTAGACGTTCTTCATGGGTGCGCACAGCTCGACGCCGACTTCGTCGTCCGTCGGCTCGATGCGGTAGGCGTCCGTGGAGATCTCGCGGGCCAGCCGGTGCGCCACCGCGGCGTCCGAGCAGCCGTAGATGGTCGCGGTGGGCTTGCTGCCGGCCACCTCGTTGGCCTTGCACGGGCCGGCGACCGCGCAGATGGGCGGGATCCGGACGCCGCGGGCGTCCGCGATGCGCCGGATCGCCGTGGGCAGCAGCTCGATCGTGCCCGCCTCGTCGGGGCAGAACCCCTTCGAGGTGAGCATGAGCACCCCCGCGCGGGCGATGCCGTCGAGGGCCAGGTCGGTCACCTTCTCCACGCCGACCGAGGCGACCGACAGGACCACGACGTCCGCGCCGTCGAGGGCGGCGTCCAGGTCGGCGGAGCGGAAGAGGCGCGTCCCGGGCGCGAGCGGGATGTTCGTGCGCGGGTGCGGCTTGCCGCGCTCGCAGGCGTCCAGGAGGTGGTCGTCGAGCCAGGTGCCCCAGAGGCGGGTGTCCCAACCGGCCGCGACGAGGGGCGTTGCGAGGGCGGAGCCCATGGCTCCGGCGCCGAGGATGGTGATGGTGCTCATGCGTGGTCGTCCTCCTGTTGGTCGGTCTGCTCCGGTGCGGGACGCGTGCTCTGCCCGTAGCCCTGCAGCAGCTCGCCGGCCTCGGCCATGAGCTCGGGGGAGAGCAGCTTCACCGGCGCGCCTGAGCCCATCGCCCGGAGCTGGATCTCGCAGATGTACTCCAGGTACGGCAGCAGCGCCGCCGCCTTGGGCAGGGTCGGGCCGATCGTGATCGCCCCGTGGTTCGCCATGAGGGCGCCCTGACGCCCGGCGAGCGCCTCGGTGACGTTGCGGGCGAGTTCGTCGGTGCCGAACGTCGCGTACGGCGCCACCCGGATGAGCCCGCCGAACATCGCCGAGTAGTAGTGCGAGCCGGGCACCTCGTCGACGACGAGCCCCAGCGCGGTGGACGCCGGGGCGTGGTTGTGCGTGATCGCGCGGGCAGGCGTCCCGGCGTACACGGACAGGTGCAGCGGCAGTTCGCTCGAGGGCTTGAGGACGCCGTCGACGCGCCGGCCGTCGAGGTCGACGACCACGACGTCCGCGGGGCGCATCTCGGCGTACTCGACGCCGCTCGGAGAGATCGCGATGAGGTCGTCGTCGCGGACCGACACGTTGCCCGCCGTGCCCACGACGAGACCATCGCGTTGCATCATCAGGCACGTCTGAAGGACCTGATCGCGCTCGTCAGCCATCAACATGGACGCCTCCTAGGGTCGCAGGATGTACTTGCTGCCGACGCCGCGCGCCATGTCCTCCAGGCTGTCGATCAGCGCCTCCAGCGGGCGGATCTCGGTGCACAGCGACAGCCCGTCGAACTTGCCGGTCGACAGCAGCTCCACCGCGATCTTCACGTACCGCGGCTGGTGATGGTAGGTCCCGAGCACTTTGTACTCCTGGTAGTGCATCGCGACCGCGTCGATGGTGAACGTCGAGCCCGCCTTCGGGCCGCCGAACATGACCGCCGTGCCCCCCGGCCGCAGGCAGCGCCACGTCTGCTCCCACACCTCGGGCAGGCCGGCGCACTCGATGGCGACGTCGGCGCCGCGTCCCCCGGGGGTGATCGCGCGGATCCGGGCGGCCCGCTCCTCCGGGTCGTCCACGCCCGTGAGGTCGACGACCTCGCGGGCGCCGGCGTCCAGGGACTGCTGGAGGCGTCCGGGGGAGACGTCGGCGACGATCACCGTCGCGCCGCGCAGTTGGGCGAGCTTGATGAACATCTGGCCGATGGGTCCGGCGCCGTTCACGACGACCGTGTCGCCGAGCGCGATGCCGGAGTCGTGGACGCCGTGCACGACGCACGCCAGCGGCTCGAGCGGGGCGGCCGCCTCGAAGGGGAGCGAATCGGGGATCGCGTAGGTGTTCCGCTCGACGATGGCATTCGGGATCACGATCTGCTCGGCGAACGCCCCGTTCAGGTACTGGAGGTTCTCGCACAGCGACTCGCGCCCGATCTGACACGCCCAGCAGGCGCCGCACGGGCAGGTGTTCGCCGCGACGACGCGCTGCCCGACGGCGAACCGGTCGACGCCCTCGCCCACCTCGGAGACGACGCCCGCGAACTCGTGCCCGAAGCGGGCCGGCAGCTCGGGGAACAGCGTCGGATGCCCGCGGCGGAAGCTCTTCAGGTCGGTGCCGCACGTGGCGGCGGCCTTGATCGAGACCGCCACCTCGCCGGGCCCCGGACGCCCGGGCTCGACGTCCTCGAGCCGCAGGTCGCCGGGGCCGTGGAAGATCCAGGCGCGCATCAGAGATCAGCCACTTCGTCGTCGGCGGCCTCGTGCTCGGTGAGCTCGCCGTACTTGACGGCGAACGCGTGGATCTCGTCGTTGATCTCCTTCAGGGCGGGGTACATCTTGCCCTGGATCGCCGACAGCTCGCCGTAGATGCGGTGGCGGTCGGCGTCCGGCTCGGTGACGTCGCCGAACTTGGCCATCTGCTGCGCGTACGTCGCGATGTCGGGCTCGCCGTGGACGCCCGTGATCGACATGGCCGCCACGGCGGCCCCGAGGGCGGAGATCTCGTCCTCGGTGCAGGCGGTGATGGGGACGCCGAGGGCGTCCGTCATGATCTGGCGCCACAGCGGGCTCCGGACGCCGCCGCCCATCGCGCGGATCTCGGTCACCTTCGTGTCGAGCGTGCTCTCGAGGCCCTCGAGGCTACGGCGCATCTCCAGGCCGATCGCCTCCAGGATCGACCGGTAGAACGCCGCCGGCGTGTGCGCGCCCTGCCAGCCGGCCATCGCGCCGCGCGCGATCG
>CALMAD010000186.1 GCA_937859105.1 uncultured Propionibacteriaceae bacterium | reverse complement strand
CCGGGAGTCCCCAGGACGCCGACCCCCGACCTTCGGCCGCCCGATCGTCGCCCTGGGGTGCTGGGGACGCCCGCCCTCGCGAGTCAGGATGGAGTGAGCTGGGGCCACCGCGCCGACGACAGCCGGACGGCCGCCCCGCGACACCGGACGACGGTGCGCCCTCGTGCGCACGGAGGAGGAACGATGCGGCACGTCCTCATGATG
Organism: uncultured Propionibacteriaceae bacterium; assembly: GCA_937859105.1. GTDB lineage: Bacteria > Actinomycetota > Actinomycetes > Propionibacteriales > Propionibacteriaceae > Propioniciclava. The sequence goes on along the minus strand of CALMAD010000186.1, from coordinate 4,033 downwards.
GCGGCCAAGTTCGTGGGATTGGTGTGCGTGGCGCTGTTCGGCTTCTTGATCCTGCTGATCGCGACGAACGGGCTCGGCGGTGGCTGGCTCGCCGCCGTGGCGACGGTCGCGGCGTCCGCGCTGGTGTGGTGGGCGTTCACGCGTCGTCCACCGGTGCGCCTGCCGGGGAAGATCGTGCTCGCCGTGCCTGCCGCCCTCTCGCTGCTCACCGTCTGGCTGTGCGTCCCGGTCGCATCGCAGCAGCGGCAGTTCCAGGCGCCCTCGTCCGTGGCGGAGCGCCGGTTCTGGAGCCTGCCTACTGGCAGCCGGCTGGCGTACTGGCACGTCGAGCCGAGGCCGGGGGCGCCGGAGCGTGCCGAGCCGATCGTGTTCGTCCACGGGGGACCCGGCGGGTACTCGGGTGAGTACAACCGGCGTTTCCTCGCGCGGCTGGCGTCCGACGGGTACGACGTCTGGGTCTACGACCAGGCCGGCGGCGGCGACAGCGACCTCCTCCCCGAGACCGCCTACTCGCACGAGCGCAACGTCGCCGACTTCAAGGCCGTGCTCGACGAGATCGGCGCGCCGAAGGTGTCCGTGATCAGCCAGTCGTACGGGGCGATGATCCTCGCGTCGGGGGTGGCCGATCGTACGATCCGCCCACGCATCGCCAAGGCGGTCTTCGTCGAGCCGGGGGCGTACGACTTCTCGGTGCTCGACCGCGTCCCGGAGCAGAACCTCTACGGTGGCGCGAAGCCGTTCGGCTCGGTGCCGGCGGCGGATCGGGCGGCGTCCGCGCTGGCGCAACCCCGCGTGTTGCTGGGTCTGCTGCTGCCGCGCGGGAACCAGTTCCTCGGGCAGGACGAGGCCGCCAACGCGTTCGGCGGCGCCGACATGCGCGAGCAGCGCTACCGAAGCTACTGCGCCGCCGACGCCGACCGCGTCGACGTGAACGCCTTGCCCATCGGGCCCAACCTCAAGGCGAACTTCGCGATCAACCAGCAAGGGGCGACCGAGAAGCGGTCCCTCAAGGCCGCGCTGGCCGGGTCGCGCGTGCCCGCGATGGTGATGCTGGGCGAGTGCAGCTACGTCGGACGCGGCTACCAGACCGCGCTCATCGACGACTACCCGGCGATCGACCGCGTCGCCTATGTCACCGGCGTGGGCCACTCGATCTGGAACGGCCTCGACCAGCACGACGCGGTCGCCCTGCGCGCGCTGGAGGAGTTCTTCGCCGGGACGCCCCCGACGATCCGCAACTATCCGACCAAGGCGGACGTCCCGGAGTTTCTGCGCGAACGCAAGTGAGCCCGGGTTCGTTGTGGTTTGCCCACACCTGGTGAGCAAACCACAACGATCGAAGCAGCGCCGGCGGTGAGGGCCCGCGGGCGACCGCGCGTCCCGCGTTCACCTGCCCGCGTTCTCGGACGCAGCCGCTCAGTTCTCCCGGACGCTCCGCGGCCCGACGATCCGGACGCCCAGGGGCTCCACGCGTGCGATGAGCCCGTGGTCGGCGGTTGCCAGCGTGAGGGAGGCGCCCTCGCCGGCGAGCGCGCGGCACTGGACGACGATCTCGTCGTCCCCGGACGCCGCCGCGTGCACGGTGGTCAGCGTGCCGACATCCTCGCAGGGCAGCACCCCCTCCGGGACGCCGTCGCGCGCCCGCCCCTCGACGACGAGCACGATCCGGTCGTAGGGCAGGGGAGCGGACAGCAGGTGGTCGTGGAGCCGCCGGGCCGCGCCGGCCCGGTCGCGCCACCAGCCGTCGGGCACGGAGCCGACGACGTTCGCGGCGTCCACGACGAGCACCCGCGCTCCGGCGTCCCGCTCGGCGGATCCCATCACAGCCCCAGCGCCGCGACCCACCCGGCCGCGAGCAGCGGGATGTTGTAGTGCAGGAACGTCGGGATCACCGTGTCGCGAATGTGGTCGTGCTGCCCGTCGGCGTTGAGGCCCGACGTCGGGCCGAGCGTCGAATCGGACGCCGGCGACCCGGCGTCCCCCAGCGCCCCGGCGGTGCCGATGATGGAGACGGTCGCCAGCGGGCTGAAGCCAAGCGACAGGCACAGCGGCACGTAGATCGTGGTGATGATGGGCAGTGTCGAGAACGAGCTGCCGATGCCCATCGTCACCAGCAGGCCGACGAGCAGCATGACGAACGCCCCGATCGGCTTGCTGCCGGCGAACAGGGCGGCGCTGGAGGTGACGAGGGAGTCGACCTGACCGGTTTCCTTCATGACCTGCGCGAAGCCCTGGGCGGCGATCATGATGAAGCCGATCATGGCCATCATCTGGATGCCGCGGTTGAAGACGGCGTCCGACTCGCGCCAGCGGACCACGCGCCCCGCGACGAAGATCGAGAAGCCGACGAGCGCGCCGAGCAGCAGTGAGTCGGCCCAGATCTGGATGACGAGCGCGAGCACGATCGCGGCCAGCGCCACGACGATCTTGTAGGCGGAGACGGGCGTCGCCGCGTCGGAGGCGTCCTCCCCGGCGACCGGCAGGTCCGCGTACTCGCGCGGACGCCGGTAGCTCACGAAGATCGCGATGAGCAGGCCCGCGACCATGCCGAGCGCCGGGATGCCCATCGCGTGCATGATGTTCAGCCCCGCGGTGTCGAGCCCGGCGGTGTTGATGTTCTTCAGGAGGATCTCGTTGAGGAACACGTTGCCGAACCCGTACGGCAGGTACATGTAGGTCGTGACCAGGCCGAACGTCAGGATGCACGCGATGAGGCGGCGGTCGACGCCGAACCGGTTGAACGCGATCAGCAGCGGCGGGATCAGCAGCGGGATGAACGCGATGTGGATCGGGACCAGGTTCTGGCTCATGATCGCCGCGACCAGCACGATGCCGAGCAGGACCCACTTGAGCCAGCCGCCGCGTCCGCGCTTGTCCTGGGCCCGCGACACCACTGCCCGCGCGAACGCCTGCGGCAGGCCCGAATGGGCGATGGCGACGGCGAATGCGCCCAGCAGCGCGTACGACAGGGCGATGCTCGCCCCGTTCGCGATGCCCGCGGTAAACGACTGCATCGTGGGCTGCAGGCCCATGCCGGCGACGAGCCCGCCGACGAGTGCGCCGATGATCAGTGAGATCACGACGTGCACCCTCGCGAACGAGAGCACGAGCATGATCAAGACGGCCAACACGACGGCGTTCACGGGGGCTCCTTCGGACGCGGGACGATCGCGTCCCCCAACCTAGGGGTGCCGGGCCCCGGTGGACGCGCGGGGCTGTTTTCGGACGCCTCCCGACCCCCGATATGAGAACGTGTGCGCGTGTCGGAGGAAGAACGCCTGCCAGAGGGGCTCTACGAGAGCGTCTTGTCGCGGGCGCTGGCCGAGCGACTGCAGCGTCACAACCTGGCGAGCGAGTTCGGAGGCATCGACGACGCCGATCTGCCGGACGTCCTCGTCCGACACCTGATCCCCACGCTGCGGCGCGCGTTCACGGGGCGGCGCGACAGCGGTGACCGACTGCTTCTCGCGGCAGAACTGCTCGAGTTCCTGCAGTCCGAGGACGAGTCGCCGGTCGTCCAGCAGCAGTTGCTGGCGCTCACCCGGCCCGAGGGCCCGGGGCAGCGGTCGTGGGCAGGGCCGCGTCATCGGCCAGTCATCCCGCTCAGCGAGTCGGCGCTGCTCACCAACGCGCAGGGAGACCCGTCGGTCGGTGCCGAGCTGCGGGCCGAGATCGGCACCGCCGACCGCGTCGACCTGCTGATGGCCTTCGTGATGTGGCCCGGATTACGGATCCTCGAGGACCAACTCCGAGGCCTGCGCGAACGCGGGGCGCGGTTCCGGGTGATCACCACGACCTACCTGGGCGGCACCGAGCGGGCGGCCCTCGACCGGCTGGCCCGCGACTGCGGGGCGGAGATCCGCGTCCAGTACGACGCGAGACGCAGTCGTCTGCACGCCAAGGCGTGGCTGTTCGGGAGGTCCACGGGCTTCGATACCGGTTATGTGGTCTCGTCCAACCTAACCCGCGCCGCGTTGCTGGACGGTATCGAATGGAACTTCCGCCTCTCCCGGGTCGCGGCCCCGGCCTCCCT
>CALMAD010000185.1 GCA_937859105.1 uncultured Propionibacteriaceae bacterium | reverse complement strand
CGTCAGGTAGAAACGGGCTTCGGGCAGTGGAAGGCCATCCGGATCGTCCAGGAGACCACCGACTGAATCCGGCGCGTCCGTCGCCCCGCGCGGGCGGCGACGTCCGGCAGAATGCCCCGCATGGAGCGACGGGTGGCGGTGGTGACGGGCGTCTCGCGGCGCGGCGGGATCGGGTACGCGATCGCGTCGCGGCTCGCCGGCTTGGGGTTCGACCTCCTCCTCACGCACTTCGCGGCCCACGACGCCGAGCAGCCCTGGGGCGCCGACGACGTGGACGCCGTGCTGGACGGCGTCCGGGCGCAGCTCCTCCCCGGACGCCGGCTCGCCCACCTCGGGGCCGACCTTGCGGACGCCGACGCCCCGGCGTCCGTGTTCGACCTGGCCAACGAGCAGTTCGGCCACGTGGACGCCCTCATCTGCAACCACGCCCGCTCGGGCGGCGACGGCACGCTGCTGGAGGCGACGGCCGCCATGCTCGATGCCCACTGGGCGGTCAACGCGCGGGCGTCGCTGCTGCTGGCGCGCGCGTTGGCGTCCCAGCACGACGGACGCCCCGGCGGCCGGATCGTCTTCCTCACCTCCGGGCAGCAACTCGGGCCGATGCCGGGCGAGGTCTGCTACGCGGCGTCCAAGGCGGCGCTGGCGGGCGTGACGGCCACGCTCGCCCACGAGCTCGCGCCCCGGGGCATCACGGTGAACTGCGTGAACCCCGGCCCGGTGGACTCGGAGTCGTACGTCACCGACGACCTGCGCCACGCCCTCGCCGACCGATTTCCGTTCGGACGCTGGGGCGAGCCGGACGATCCCGCCCGGCTCATCGCCTGGCTTGTCAGCGACGACGGCCGCTGGGTCACGGGGCAGGTGCTGAACACGGAGGGCGGGTTCGTCCGGTAGCCGCCGGGGCGCGTCCTCAGCGGGACGCCGTGGCCGTCGTGCCGGGCCTCGGCACGGCCGGCGCCCCGGACGCCTGCGGCGGCGTCGTGTACGACTGCTCGGGCACCGGCACCGGGTCGGCCCCCCGCGCGCTGTCGATCGGGGTGGTCTTGCCGTCGGTGACCTCCTTGCCGACGCGCTCGGTGCCGAGCACCTTCACCAGCTCGGCGGGCAGGGCGTTCACGACCTGCCGATCGCTGATGACCGACAGGTACCGCATCTCCGGCGCGTCCGAGCCGCTCGCCAGCAGCACGCCCGTGTCGGGTGCCAGGTACAGGAACTGCTGCATGCCGGGGCGCGTGGCCTCGTCGACGAACGTGACCTTCAGCGCCGGACGCCCCCGCGGGTCGTCGGTCTGCGTCACGGTGACCTTCGGGTTCAGCCCGAGGACGCCGATGGCCGCCGCGCGCACCTGCGGCGGCGCCGCCTCCTGCCGGAGCATGTCGCCGATGGCCACGAAGACCGCCTCGTCCTGCGATGTCGAGCCGAGGGCGCGGGCGCGCAGGAAGGCGTCCAGGGCGTGCTTCTCGGTGGGCATCGTCGCCGCGTACCCCGGACGCGCCCAGCCCCACGACGGCGGGAAGATGTAGCGCTGCACCTGGCCATCGACGACCCGGTCCGACCACACCCAGCCGTCGGGGTCGTAGAAGTCGTCGTAGGTCGTCCGCAGGGAGCCGTTCTGCGCGCGGCCCCGCTCGTCGAGGCCCATCATGCCGTTCTGCGTCGCCACGGACCGCACGCGCAAGAACTGCCCCGGCGACCATTCCAGCCGCGGCTGCGCGCCCGCGCCGCGGGCCGCGTTGTCGAGGGCGGACGCCGCCGGCGCCCCCCCGAGCCAGCCCGGGAACGCGACCGGGATCGCCAGCAGCAACGCCGCGACGACCGCAGCGGCGGCAGCCAGGGGCCAGGCGCGCCGGGCGCGCCGGGAGCGGCGTGGTCGGCCCGGTCGGTCCGGCCGGTGGGGCCAGCGAGGTGCGCCGGACGGAGTGTCCGCGAGCACGTCGCGGAGGATGCGCCGGCGCACCTCGGGCGTCCAGGTGCGGGCGAGGCCCTCGTCGGTGGGCCTGGTGCGTGCGATGAGGTCGGCCATGATCAATCTCCCGTGGGCAGGGCGGCCAGCCGCAGGGGAGCGGGGTCGCCGAGGTGGGTGGACAAGCGTCGCCGCGCCCGGGAGAGCCGGGCCGCGAACGCGTTCGCAGTGCAGCCGAGAACCTCGGCGGCCTGCTGGGGGGTGAGCCCGTCCCAACCGACGAGCAGCAGCGTCTCGCGATCGTCCTCGGAGAGGCGCGCGAAGGCGTCCGCGAGGGCGAGCCGGTCGTCGGGACTGGCGTCGGACGCCGCGGCCATCGCCGCGACACCCTCCAGCCCGGCGGCCAGCCGCTGCTGCTTCGACCGCGTCCGCCAATGGCGATGCAGGACGTTGCGCGCCGTGACCAGCAGCCACGGCAACGGCTCGTTGGGGAGGTCGGCCCGCCGCGCCCACGCGACGAGGTAGACCTCCCCGACGACGTCGGGGGCCACGTCGGCGCTCGCGTGACGACGCGCGTACGCGTACACGCGGGCGCTCGTGGCCTCGAACATCGCCTCGAAGGCGTCGGGGGTGGAGTAGGCGCTCACACCCGGTAATGCCCGCATGGCGCCGATCATGACAGGCGCCGCCGACAGTTTTGCCCGGCGAGGGGCGTTGCCTCGCCGGCGGATAGATTGATCGGGTCACAGCGGGAACAGTGAGGTGCATGATGACGCCCGACTTCGGCGACGTCGACGATCTGGCCCTGGGCGGCGGCCCGGTGCGCGTCTACCGGTTCGGGCCGCCGACCGGCCCCGTGGTCGTGCTGCTGCACGGCGCCGGCCTCGACACGGCGCGCGGGGTGTGGAGGCGGGTCGCGCCCGCGCTCGGGCAGGCCGGCTACCGGGTGATCGCGGTCGACTGGCCGCGGCACGGCGGCAGCCGCCCGTGGGACGGGGTGCTCGACGACGCCTTCTGCCGGCTCTTCGTGGAGGAACTGCTGGATCAGCTCGAGGTCGACCGGTGCGTCCTGATGGGGCTGTCGCTGGGCGGGGGCGTGGCGATCGGGTTCGCGCTCGACTTTCCCGAGCGGGTGCGGGCGCTGGTCGTCCTGGGGCCCGGCGGGCTGGAAGAGCGGCGTCCGTGGCAGTTCGTGACGTGGGCGTTCCTGCGTGTGCCCGGGCTCCTGCGGTGGATGACAACGTGGTACGCGCGGCGTCCGGGCCGGGTGCGGCGGCAGATGGAGGGGTATCTCGTCGCGGGCGCCGCGACGCCCGATTTCGACGAGATCGTGCGCGACATCGCCGCCGAGGCGGCGCAGAAGGACGCCCACGGCGAGCGCATCCTGGACGACTGGCAGATTCACGCCTACGGGCCGTTCCGGATGCGGTTGCACCTGCTTCCTTGGCTGGACGCCCTCCGCTGCCCGAGCCTGTGGGTGCGCGGCGAGCGGGATCAACTCGTGCGGGGGCGGGACGTCGAGGCTGCCGCGGAGGCGTCCGGGGGGCGGTTCGTGAGCATTCCGGACGCCGGCCACATCGTCACCTACGACCAGCCCGACGCGGTCATCGCCGAGACGCTGAGGTTTCTGGACGAGGTCGCGCCGGCGAATACCGGGTCGGACTAGGGGATTCCGGGGCCCTCAGGTGTGGCGGTCCCGGATGGGCGCGGGCCTCGGCATGCACAGGTGTGGATAACTCCAGCATTTCCGGTGGAAAAACTCGCGGTGCCGTTCGACGCCGACGTGGGAAGCCGGCCCGCAGGGGACGCCTCGCGCCTCAGGCGGTGCCGTGATGGCGACGGTAGTAGGCGGCGATGAGGGGCGCGGAGAAGAGCATCAGGATCAACCGGATCACCTGGACGGCGAGCACGAACGTGACGTCCGCGCCGGAGTCCGCGGCGGTGGCGAGCACGGCGTACAGGCCGCCGGGGGTGGTGGCGAGGTAGGCGTCCAGCGGTGGGACGCCGATCACCGCCGAGAGCACCAGGCCGATGCCGGCGCACGCGGCGATGATCACGACGATGAGCACGACGGCGAGGGGCAGCAGGCGCCCGACCTCGCGCAGGCTGGCGCGGGTGAACCGGAGCCCCACCTGCATCCCGATGAGCGCGTAGCCGAGCGACAGCAGCGGCCCGGGGACGCCCGCGGGCCCGAGCGCACCGCTCACCGACAGGGCGCCCGCTACGGCGAGCGGCATCAGCAGCGAGCTCGCCGGAAACCTGACGAAGCCGGCGAGCGTCAGCCCCACCCCCAGGGAGATCGCCGTGAGGAGCAGGGACGGGCCCAGCGGCGCGCTCGCGGACGCCGCCGCGCCACCCGCATGCCCCGGCCGGAACACGACGGCGGCCACCACCGGCATGCCGACCAGGATCAGCAGCACCCGCAGGTACTGCACGACGGATGTCACGCGCTCGTCGGCGCCGAGCTCGCGGGCGACCGACACGATGCCGGACGCCCCGCCGGCGATCATCGAGAACGTCCCGGTGGCCGGCGCCAGGTGGCCCCACCGGGCGAACAGCGCCCCCACGGCCAGGCTCGCGACCAGCGTGCCGAGGTTCACCGCCGCGATCGTCAGCGCGTGCCCGCCGAGCGCCTGCAGGGTGCCCAACTGCACCAGGACGCCCATGCTCGCGCCGAGCAGCGCCTGCCCGCCGATGCTGCCCCAGCGGGGCAGCCGCAGGGTCGGCCCGAGCCCGGAGACCGCGTAGATCATGGTGCCGAACAACGACCCGAACATCTCGGGCGAGGGCATGTGCGCGAGCCGCAACAGCCAGGTGAGAAGCACCGACAGCGCGACGACGACGGCCCAGGCGGCTACGGTCCGCCCCTTCGAAGGGGGGCGGCCGGGCAACGTCATACCCCCAGGCTAAGCCCGGTGCTCGGTAAAACTCGGTGCTCGGCCAAACCGCGGTCGCCTCAGCCGCGTCCGGCCCGCCGCCTCCGGGAGGTCCACGCCAGCAGGCCCAGCAGCGCGAGCCCGAGGGCGCTCGCGCCGGCGTCCACCCAGAAGATGCCGCGGAAGCCGTCGTTCACGGTCGCCTGGTAGGCGCCCTCGAGGGCAGGGCCGCGCCGGTCCACCTCGCCGAGATACGTCGTCAGCGCGGCGTCGTACGCCGTCGGGACGCCGGCCCGCAGCGCCGCCAGCTCGGTGCGCGCGTCGCCGACCAGCCCGCGCGACTTCCGGATCGCGTCGCGCGCCGCCTCCTTGTCGGAGCGTGTGTCGAGCAGGCCCTGCCGCTCGTTCGCGACGTCGGTGCGCTGGCTCACCAGGGCGTTGCGCTCGGCGCGCGCCTTGGTCGCCCGGGCGGTCGCGGCGTCCAATTGGCCGTCGGCGCTCGCCTTCTGCGCGCGTGCGGACGCCAGGGCCGCCGGCGCGCCCGCCTTCTTCGCCCGCAGGGACGCCAGTTGCGCTGCGGCTTTGTTGCGAGCGTCCTGGTTGTGGGCGATCGTGGCGCTGACCTGCGCGATCTGCGCGTCGCGGGCGGGGCTCGGCGGGGTCGCCTGGAGGGCGGCGAGGGCGGCGCGCTGGCGTCCGAGGGCGGCGTCCATGCTGGCCAGCGAGCCGGTGAGTTGGTCGATGCTGCGGTCGATGCCCGGCATCCCGCTGGTGAGTTCGGCGATCTGCCGGTCGACGCTCGCGGACGCCGACCGCAGGCTCGCCAGACTCCCGGACGCCGCGTTCGCCGCGCGTCCCGCCCGCGCGACCTGGCGGTTGAGCCGGGCGAGCGTGCCGCCCATCTCGTCGTAGTTGGACGCCGCCTGCGCGACCGCCTTGACGGATTCGGCCTCGTCCCGGGCCAGTTTTTCGTCGGCCTTGGCGAGGGCGGCGAGGCTGGCGTCGACGGCGTCCTGCACCTCGGCGACCCGGTCGGCCCGCTCGGCGTCGAACAGGACCCGCGTCGCCCGCTGGGTGCGCTCCACGATCGTCGTGACGTCGGCCGTCTTCAGCTCCGCGGACGCCCCCTCCGGCACCGACGCGCCACTGTCGAGCCGGATGACCCGGCCGTCGTCGAGGTCGGGCCACGAGACGCCCTTGAGTTCTTGCGAGGCGCGGTAGTCGGCGCCGAGCGCGGCGAGCCGCTGGCTGACCTCGGTGGCTCGGGGCAGGGCGGACGCCTCGATGGTCCGCGGCAGTTCGGCGGTCAGGCGGTGGTGCAGTTGGGAGCCCGACTGGGCGAGGAACCCGACCGTGATCGCCGGTGCGAGGATCGCCCCGAGCGCACGGGCGAGCGCGAGCGCGGTGCCGCCCGCGACGTGGTCGGCGGCGGGCGTCCGTTGGTCGAGGAGCAGCCGGGTGGTCGCTGGCCCGACCGCGACGCCGGCCCCCGCGCCGCACAGCGCGAGGGAGACCGCGACGCTCGCCCACCCCGGCTGCGGAAGCGCCCACAGCAGCCCGGACGCCGCCCCCGCCCCCGAGCACGCCAACCCGGCCGCGAGAACCGGGGAAGCGCCGAACCGGCGCACGAGGCGTCCGGAGTAGTGGTAGGCGGCCGCGGCGGCCGTCCCGAAGAGCAGCGCGACGTACCCGCCCGTCCCGGCCGGGAGGTGCAGGGCGTTCTCGGCGAAGGGCGCGACGAACGCGAGCGTCATGACCAGGACGCCCCCGGCCAGCCCGACGCCGAGGGCGAGCGCGACGCGGGTGTCCGCGAGGGCGGTCACCTCGATCAGCGGATGCTCCGCGCGCCGCTCGACCCACACGAACGCGAGGGCGCACCCGGCCGCGACCAGGAGGAACGGCCACACCGTCGCGCCGAGGAGGCCGCGCCCGAAGTAGTCGATCGTCCGGAAGCCGGTCAGCAGCGCGAGCACCCCCACGACGAGCACGAACAGCCCGCGGGCGTCGAACGGCGGCAGGGGGAGTGGTTCGCGGCGCGGCAGCGTCCGGGCGGCGACGCCCAGCGCGACCGCCCCGAGCGCGGCCGTCGCGTAGCAGGCCCAGGCCCAGGACGCCCCGGCCGTCAGCGGGATCGATCCCAGCGCCGGGCCCAGTATGAGGCCGGCGCCGAAGGCGGCCCCCACCAGGCCGAGCGCCCGGTGCCGCCGGCTGCGGGGGGAGTGCGCGGCGACCTCGGCGATCGCGATGGGCAGGATTCCGCCGGCAGCCGCACCCTGCACCGCGCGGGCGGTGGCCAGCAGCGCGAAGCTCTCCGCGAGGTGCGCGAGGCCGCAGACCAGGCTCGCCGTCGCGAACGTGCCCAGGCACGCGAGCAGGACGCGGGTTCGGCCGTGGCGGTCGGCGAAGCGTCCGAGCGAGGGGACGCCCGCCGCGTAGGCGAGCGCGAAGAGCGTGATGATCCAGACCCCGAGTTGGTCGTCCACGCCGAACTCGCGCTGCACGATGCCGCGGGCGGGGGTGACTGTCCCGAACGCGGCCGCCCCCAAACCCACGCTGAGCAGGCAGAGCGCGATGCCCAGGCCCGTGTCGAGGCTGCAGCTGCGGCCGAACGCCAGCGCCAGGCCGACGCGCAGGCCCGCATCGAGCGCGAGGCCGCTGCCCGCGAAGCCGACAAGGCCCACAAGAAAGCCATCAACAAC
>CALMAD010000184.1 GCA_937859105.1 uncultured Propionibacteriaceae bacterium | reverse complement strand
CGGCCCGCCGACGGTCGTCGTCGCCGGGGACGCCGCGCCCGCGCTCGGCCGGGCGTGGGCCGGCCGGGCGGCCGCGGCCGGCGTCCCGCTGGTGGCGGAGCCGTCCAGCAACGCCCGGCGGGGCGATGTGGCCCTCGCCTGCGGACGCCTCCTGCTCGCCTCCCCGCTGGCCGACGAGATCGAGCGCGTGGTGGTCGTCGGGCATCCGACCTTGTCGCGACCCGTTTCGCGGCTGCTGGCGCGTCCCGACGTCGAGGTGGTGGCGATCGCCGCCTCCGACCGCTGGCCCGACCCAGGCTGGCGGGTGACCCGGGTCCTCCGCGACGCGGAGCTCCCGCCCGCCGACCCCGCCTGGCTGCCGCGCTGGCGCGAGGCGGACGCCGCGGCCTCCGCCCGTGTCGCCCGCCTCACGGCCGGGGACACCTCCGGCTGGGCACTCGCGCGGGCAGTCTGGGCGTCCTGCTGCGGCGACGCCGAGTCCGGCCGGACGCCTCAGGTGCTGGTGGCCGGGGCGTCCCAGGGCGTCCGCGACCTCGACCTGACGCCGGTCGCCGGCGAGCCGCCCGAGGTCTACGCCAACCGCGGCCTCGCGGGCATCGACGGCACGGTCTCGACCGCGGCCGGGGTCGCGCTCGGCGCGGGCCGGCCCACGACGCTGCTGTGCGGCGACCTGACGTTCCTGCACGACTCCCACGGCCTCGCGCTCGGGCCGGACGAGCCCGTCCCCGACCTCCGGGTCGTCGTGGCCGACGATTCCGGGGGCGCGATCTTCGCGACGCTCGAGTACGGGTCGCCCTCGTTCGCGGACGCCTTCGAGCGCGTCTTCGCCACGCCGGCCGGCGTCGACCTGGCGGCGCTCGCGGCGTCCTATGGGGTGCGGGCAAGCAGGATCGCGCTCGCGGACGTCCCGGACGCCCTGGCCCGTCCGCCGCGCGGCGTCGAGGTGCTGGTCGTCCCGATCGCTCGCGACACCCGCCGGTCCGTCAACGAGCGGCTGGCCGCGCCACCCGACGCGGCCGGCTCGCCGACGCCGCCGAGGCCGACGGGCGACGCCCGTCGGTGCGATACGTTGCCTCCACCGCCACCGCCGGCGGGACGACGACCCAACGAGGTGATCGCATGACGAATCCAGTAGCCACCCCGCCCTCTGACGGCAGCAAGCTCGGCCACGCCGACCGGGTCGACGACGACGGCGGGCGCCCCGCCAAGTGGAAGCTCGTCGGCCCCGGCCTCGTCGTCGCCGCCACCGGCGTCGGCGCGCCCGACATGGTCGCGACCCTGACCGCCGGCTCCCGCTACGGCTACCTGCTCTTCTGGGCCGTGCTGGTCGGCGTCATCATGAAGATCGTCCTGGTGGAGGGCGCGGGCCGCTACACGCTCGCGACCGGCTACACGATCTTCGAGGGCTGGCGCAGCCTCGGCCGTTGGACGACGTGGTACTTCGCCCCCTACATCGTCATCTGGGGATTCCTCTACGGCGCGTCGGCCATGTCGTCGTCGGCGCTGCCGCTCGCGGCGCTGTTCCCGGGCGTGCCGCTGACGGTGTGGGCGGTGATCATGGGCCTGCTCGGGTTCGTGCTCGTGTGGTTCAACCACTACGCGGTCTTCGAGAAGATCACCGCCGCCCTCGTGGGCATCATGTTCGTCGTCGTCGTGATCCTGGCCGCGATCGCGCTGCCGAACGTGCCCGAGATGATCAACGGCCTCGTCCCGCGCATCCCCGAGGGCGGCATGTTCTACACGCTCGCGATCGCGGGCGGCGTCGGCGGCACGATCACGCTCGCGGCGTACGGCTACTGGCTGCGCGAGAAGGGCTGGTACACGCCGAAGTGGATGCGGGTCATGAAGCTCGACAACACGATGGCCTACGTCATGACCGGCATCTTCGTGATCTCGATGCTCATCGTCGGCGCCGAGGTCGTCCGGGCGGCCGGCGTCACGCTCGGGGCGAACGACGAGGGGCTGCTCGACCTCGGCGGCGTCCTGGAGGCGCGCTACGGGGCGGTCATCGGCAAGGCGTTCCTCGTCGGGTTCTGGGCCGCGGCGTTCAGCTCGCTCATCGGCGTCTGGAACGGCGTCTCCCTGATGTTCGCCGACTTCGTCGGCAACATGAAGGGCCTCGACAGCGACCACCCCGACACGCGCGTCGGCGGCCGCTACTTCAAGTGGTACATCCTGTGGCTCACGTTCCCGCCGATGGTCTTCCTCGTCGTGCAGAACATGCTGGGCTTCTCGACGCCGATCCTGCTGATCCTGCTCTACGGCGTCCTCGGGTCGCTGTTCATGCCGTTCATGGCCCTCACCAACCTGGGCCTGCTGAACGGCCGCCGCATCCCGACCCGCTGGCGCAACAACGTGATCCAGAACATCCTGCTCGGCATCTGCACCGTGCTGTTCGTGGTGCTGGGCGGCTACCAGGTGTGGCAGGCGATCATGTCGGCGCTCAAGCAGCTCAGGTGAGCGAACGGCTCACGTGAGCGAACAGCTCAGGTGAGCGTCCGCAGCCACGCGCGCAGGTGCCAGGTCGCCCGGACGTCGTCCTCGTTGTAGTCCAGCAGCCGCCGCCTGGCGGCCTCCCGGACGCCGTCGTCGCCGGCGTGCACCGCCTCGTGGAACCACGACTGGGAGTTGAGGCCCGACGGGTCCTCGTCGCGCCAGGCGAACGACGTCATCGCGGTCACGACGACCTTCAGGCCCAGCCCGTTGGCGCCGAAGAAGTTGCGCTTGACCACGGTGAACAGGTCCACGAACGCCTCGGCGGCGAAGTCGCGACCCCAGGCCAGCGCCTTCCCGGACGCCGTCCTCGGGTCCGACCCGTGCCCGCGGCCGGCGTTGGCGAGCCGCGTCAGCCGGACGACCTCGTAGTCGGAGTAGTGGTACACCGCCGCGTCGCGCCCGGCGACGAGGTTGCGCAGCCACGTCATCGCCTCGGCGGCCAGCGCCCGCTCGGCGGCGCGGTCGAGGTCCGTGAACGCCGAGAAGTGCTGGTAGTAGCGTCGGCCCGTGTCGTGGTCGTCGACGAAGAAGCCCCACAGGTAGACCCGGTCGTCGGCGGACGTCTCGATGTCGAGGTCGATCTCGAGCGCGTGCCGCGGCAGGCCGATCGGCCCGGACGTCTGCCGCTCCAACTCCACGCCCTCCACGATCAGCCGGGCGCGGTGCTGCGCGAGGCGGAGGCGCTGCTCTCCGCCCAGCCGGTGGCTGACGCGGGGGAGGTAGGCGTCCTTGATGGCGTCGATGTCCGCCTTCGCGAGGTCGCCGACGCTCGTGACGCCGAGCTCGCGCAGCACGGCGACCTCGTAGACGTCCAGGGGAGCCTTGCTGATGCGCAGGCTGAGATCGTCGGCGTCCAGTTGGCTCACGCAGTAGGGCTGCCACACGCAGTAGGCGCATTCGCGGTTCACGATGGGCGTGAGCAGGGCCTTCGGCCCGGTCGCGGCCAGCGACGACGTCGCCAGCCGGACGCGGAACGCATGCTCCTCGTCGTACCGCTCCAACGTCGAGATGCGCGGCGCCGCCTCCGGCTCGTGGACGGTCGCCGGGTTCGGCGCGACCACCGGCAGCCCGAGGTCGAGCCAGGTGATCACCGGCTCGGGCTGCCCGTGCGGCCCGTCGGCCTCCGGCAGCTGCTCCAGGCCGACCAGCCCGCCCCACGGCTGGGCCGCCGCCTGCCCGGACGCCTCCAGCAGCCGCCAGTAGTGCGCGAGTTGCAGCGCGGCCTTCACGCGCTGCCCCCAGCGGAAGCTGCGCCCGGGGCGCTCGTGGACGGTCCGCGGGTCGCCGAGCCTGGAGTAGCGCAGGGTGGCGTCCTCGACCGGCCGCGTCTCCATCACCTTGTGGAACTTGATCTGCACCGGCCAGTACCCCGACCCGTCGGGGGCCAGCAGCAGGGCCGACGGGCGTCCGCTGCGATGGGACGCCCAGTCGCGCGGCAGCAACGCACCGATCACCAGCGGACGCCGCGCCCGCAGCGCGGCGAGGGTCGCGGCCTCCTGCTCGGCGACCGGATCGTCGCTCAGGACGCGCAGATCGACCGCGTCCGGGGTGGACGCCAGCAGCCGCCAGCAGATCTCCGCTTCGATGCCGTCGGCGTCGTGGAAGAACGGGGGCGGCGCGCTCTCGGGGCGGGGCGGCGTGCCGAGGGTGGGGTTGAACGCGTTGACCGTCTTCAGCGGGCAGCTTCGGGCGGCGTAGGCGTCCAGAACAAACAGGCGTTCCGGCATCGGCTCAGGCGATCCCCCGGTGCAGCGCGACCATGCCGCCGCTGAGGTTCTTCCATTCCACGTGACGCCAGCCCGCCTCGACCATCAGGTCGGCGAGCCGCCGCTGGTCGGGCCACGCGAGCGTCGATTCCGCCAGGTAGTCGTAGGCGCCCGGGTTCGACGACAGCAGGTCCGACATCGTCGGCAGTGCCGGCACGATGACGCGGCGGTACAGCGCCCGGAACGGCCCCCACGTGGGCGTGGAGACCTCGTTGATGACGACGCGCCCGCCCGGACGCGTCACCCGGCGCATCTCGGCCAGCGCGGCCAGGGTGTCTTCGACGTTGCGCAGCCCGTAGCTGATCGTGACCGCGTCGAAGGCCCCGTCGGCGAAGGGGAGGTGGAGGGCGTCCGCGTTGACGAAGTGCAGGTCCGGCGCCCGGCGCCGGCCCTCCTGCAGCATGCCGAGCGACAGGTCGGCCGACACGACGAGCGCGCCCGCGCGCTCGAACGGACGCGACGACGCGCCGGTGCCCGCCGCGAGGTCGAGGATGCGCTCGCCGGGCCGCGGATCGATCGCCCGGAGTGCCTCGTGCCGCCACCACCGCATGACCCCGCCCGTCATGACGTCGTTCATGAGGTCGTAGCGGGGGGCCACGCCGTCGAACATCGCCGCGACATCGGCGCGGCGTTTGGCGAGGGTGGCGCGGGCATCCTTCTTCGTCACCCGGTCATCTTTCCACGAGTCAGCGGGCATTTTCAGCGTCCCGCCCGGGCGGCGCGTGAGCCGCGCAGGCGGCGTCCTTGATCGTGGGGGAGAATGAGCATCATGGCCAAACGCACACCGGTGCTCACCGCGTCCAAGATCCGTAAGTCCTTCGGGCCGGTCACGATCGTCGACAACTTCAGCCTCGAGGTCTTCCCCGGGGAGGCGATCGCGCTCACCGGGCGCAACGGCGCCGGCAAGTCGACCATCCTGCGCATGCTGATCGGCGCCGACCGTCCCGACGAGGGGCGCGTCGAGTTCGAGGGCATCCGCATGAGCGAGTCGAACCCCGAGATCCGGGCGGGCATCGCGACCGTCATCGACGATCTCGACTTCTTCCCCGACCTCTCCGTCGTCGAGCACCTCGACCTGCTGGCCCGCGCGCACGGCATCCCCGACCCCGAGAAGGCGGTCGACGAGGTGCTCGAGGAGGTCCAGCTCGTCCCGCAGTCGGGGCAGCTGCCGGGCACGCTGAGCTCCGGCCAGCGGCGGCGCCTCGCGCTGGCCACGGCGTTCGTCCGGCCGCGCAAGCTGCTGGTGCTCGACGAGCCCGAGCAGCGTCTCGACGTGGAGGGCGTCGCCTGGCTCGCGGAGCGTCTCAAGGCCGAGCGGCAGCGGGGCCTGTCGATCGTGATGGCGAGCCACGAGCCGCACCTGGTCGAGACGGTCGCGACGCGCACCGTGCGCCTGGTCGGCCCGAGCCGGCCCGCCGACGAGGCCGAACTCGAGGCTGAGGACGCCGAATGAGCAAGAAGTCCCGCAAGCTGATCCGCCAGCAGGGGGCCACGGCGGCCCCCGAGGCGACGCCGGCGGCGCAGGCGTCCGGGGGCGACGCGCAGGGTCCGTACGCCGAGTACGCCGACCGCGACTGGAACTTCCACTTCCTGCCCGACGCCGACACCGACCCGGCCGACGAGCGCGCCCTGCACCGGCTGATGCAGGCCTGGCGTCACGGCCGCGCCTCCCGGACGATCGGGCAGGTCCTCGGCGACGCCTACTTCATGATCTTCAGCCTGGCCGTGATCGGCGCGATGGTCGTGAACCTCGTCCTGACGAGCCAGCGCGGCGCCGCCGGATGCACGACCGTCGCCTGCCAGTCGAGCCGCGGCCTCCTGCCGTGGGCGCTGCTGTTCGCGGTCGGCACGCTGACGCTCGTGGTGGCGCGCATCTTCGGCCCGGTGCTCGCGTCCGCGGCCGAGGGCTTCTGGCTCATGGACGCCCCCGTCTCGCGCAGCCGTCTTCTCGGCGGACGCCTCCGTGCGGCCGTCCTGCTGGCCTTCCTCCTGCCCGCGCCCATCGCCGTGCTCATCACGATGCTGTCGGGGCTGCCGGCGTCCGGGGTCGTCGCGTGGACGCTGGCCACGGCGGCGTTCTCCGCCGCCCTGATGGCCTACGCCGCGTTCGAGCAGACCGCCGAGCGCACCTGGTCGGTCCAGGTCGTGCAGTGGATCGTCGCGGCGCTCGCGACCGCGGTGGTCGTCTGGCTCGTGCTGGTCTCCGCGGGGGTGGCCGCGCTCGCGCTCCCCGGGTGGGCCGAGCAGGCGCCTTGGGCGGTCGCGGCAGCCGGCGTGGTCGTGACCCTGGCGTTCGTCATCCTCACGTTCCGGCGGCTCAACCTGATCCGACGCGCCCGCCTGCTGAGCGGCGGCTCGCTGGTGAGCGGCATGCAGGGCGCGATGTTCGCGCTCGACCTCGGCCTCGCCCGCGACATCCTCGTCGAGCGCGAGGCGGTGGCGCGCGGGCACGTGAAGCCGACGTCCGGCAAGGGCCTCGGTGCGACGGCGCTGATCTGGCGCGACGCCCAGCGGCTCGTCCGCTTCCCGAAGCCCTTCCTGGGGCTGGCCGCCTCCGCGCTCGTCCCGTACACCGCGGACGCCCTCGGCCTCGGCTTCTTCATGCCGTTCCTCGCGGCGTTGGCCCTGGTCGCGGCCCTGATCCCGTTCCTGGGCAGCCTGCGCGTCCTGAGCCGCACCGGCGGCCTGGCCCGCACGTTCCCGTTCTCGACGGCGCAGATCCGCAACGCGACCATCGTCGTGCCGGGGCTGATCGCGTGGGTGTGGGCGGTCGCGGTGTTCCCGGCCGTGCTCGGGCTCACCGGCGGCCCCACCCGCACGGTCCCGGACGCCCTGATGGTCACCATCGCCATGGGCGCCGCCGGGCTGCTGGGCGCCGTGCGCTGGCAGACGGCGAAGCAGGTCGACTACAACCGCCCGATGATGGCGACGAACGCCGGCGGCGTCCAGCCCAGCCTGATCTTCAACCTGTTCCGGGGCCTGGACGTCGTCGCGGCCGTCACCGCGCCGCTGATCCTCGGCGCCCCGCTGTGGGTGTCGCTGGCGATCGCCCTGGTCATCTACTTCTTGCTGCGCTCCGGCGCCAACATGGAGGAGATGCAGGAGCAGGCGAAAGAAGAGCGCGAGGCCCTCGAGCGCGAGAAGGCCCAGCGGGCGGGAGAGAAGATCAAGGTCCGCCGGCCGACCCGCTGAGCGCGGATCCCCCGATCACGAGG
>CALMAD010000183.1 GCA_937859105.1 uncultured Propionibacteriaceae bacterium | reverse complement strand
GGCGGTCGGTCGTCAGCTCGTTCCAGATCTCGTCGGCCACCGGCATGGCCAGCTCGTCACGATCACCGTTCCAGCGCTGGGCCTCGAAGTTGTCGGCCAGGCCGATTAGGATGGTCCTGCGGCGCCGCTCCGGTGCGGTATCGGGCGCCGCCGCCCCGTCCTCCAGATCCTGCTCCTCCTGGCTGGCCTCGTCGGCCAGGGATGCGAGCTTGGCGATGCAGGCGTCGCGGGCGGCGTCCAGCGCGTCGGACCGAGTCGGGAGGACGCCGACCGCCGCCGACAGCGTCGGCGTGACGGCGTGCACCGCGACGATCGAGCGGCCGTCGGCGGCCGCCTGGTCGAAGGCGAAGTGCACGGACGCCGATGGGCGCCCGCGCGGGTCGAGCGCGAGCACGATCGGGGCGTCGTCGGGGGGCGGGTCGGAATCCGGGACCACCATCAGCGCCCCGTGGCCCCGCGCGAGCACCGACTGCGCGACCGAGCCGGCCAACGGGCCGAGCCGCGGGCCGAGCCCGCGCGAGCCGACCACGAGCAGCCCGACGGTCTCGCTGAGGTCGGTCAGGACGTCCGCCGGCGTGCCGACGACCGCCCACGTCGACACGGCCAGCCCCTCGTGGCGCGCGCGTAGAGCCTCGGCGCGGGCGTCCAGGAGGTTCTTCAGCGACCGCTCGGTCGTCTCGGGGGAGACGAGCCGCGACCCGCGCGCCTCGCCCGGGGACGCCGCGACCGTCCCGTGGACGCCGACCAACTGCAGTTCCCACTGCCGCCGCCGCGCCCACCGGGCGGCCCACTCGGCCGCCCGGCTCGTCTCGTCGGTGCCGTCGAAACCGCAGACGACCAGGTGATGCGTCATGGTTCCCTCCTCGGAACGCCTTCTGCCAGGGCCGGCCGCCGGCCGGACCGGTCCCGCTGCCGCCGGCCGGACTAGTACCGCAGTCGCGCGCGCAGCGGGCGCCCGGCGTCCGACGACACGAGGCGTCCGCCCTTCAGCAGCGTCTCGCCCACGATCTCGGCCGTGCGCGGGCCGACGGAGTCCTGCGCGACGAACAGCGTATCCACCCGACCGTGCTGTGCGAGCTCAAGCAGCCGATCTTCCCCTTCCGCGCCGAGCGGATCGCCGGCATGCGGCTCCTCGACCGCCTGCTCGGCCCCGAGCCGGTCGGCCACGAGCGGCCAGGCGGCCCGGTGCAGCTCCTCGGGCGAACGCTCCTCGGGGTTGCCCGCGACGATCTCGTCGAGCACCTCCACCCCGGACGCCTGCCGGAACGGTGTCGCGTTCGTCTCCACGGTCGCCAAGACCACCGGCCTCGGACGCCGCCCCAGTTCGGCGGCCAGCCCGCGGCCGACCGCGCGGAAGTAGCGCTCCGCCCGCGCCCGCGGCGCCGACGAGTCCCCCGCGTGACCGTGGAACGTCGCCTCGCCGCCGCCCTGCGGCACCGACTGGAGCTGCGGCTCGCGGTCGCGGTCGAACTCGGAGCCCTCGAGCGTCGCCGGGACGTCCGGCAGGTCGAGCTCCTCCACCGAGGTCGCCGTCGCCTCCAGCACCCGGGCGCTGCGCTGGGTGAGCGCCAGGATCAAGAACCGCTGGTCCGGCTGGACGAACTCGACGAGCGGCACGAGGTCGGGCAGGGACGCGACGACGCGGTCGGCGTCCTCGGCGGCCGCCCCGTCCTCGCGCAGCGCGCGGCCGGCCTCGTCGGCCAGGTTCGCCAGCCGGGTCGCCCCGGCGCGCGTCTCGGGGCCGGCGCGGTGCGTGGTCAGGGTCGCGGTCGCCCAGGGGCCGGGGCGGGACGCGAGCTCGCGAAGGTCCTCGACGAGGGTCGGGTCGATCGGAAGCTGATTCACAAGGGTGTCCTTTCGTCGGGGGTCGGCTCGGACGAGCCGGCGTCGCGCACGACGGCCACCGGGCCGTCCGCGCGCTGGATGAGGTCGCGGCCCACGGATCCGAGCAACATGCCCGCGGATCCGCCGCACCCGCGCCCGCCGACGACGACGAGGGCGGCCGGCGCGCAGA
>CALMAD010000182.1 GCA_937859105.1 uncultured Propionibacteriaceae bacterium | reverse complement strand
GGGCGCCGGAAGCCGGCGCCCGCCTCGGGACGCCCTGGGGACGCCGCGCGTGGGCGTCCGTCTTGGCAGGAACGCGCCCGGGGGGCGCCGCACGGGATTACGATCCCCCCATGATCGAGTCTGTCGCGTCAGGTCCGCGTCCCGCCGCGGTGGCGGGTGAGGGGCTGTCCGCGGCTCGCGCGCGCATCCTCAGCCTGTTGCGCGGCGACGACTCCGACTGGACCGTGTCGAGGCTCGTCGCCGAGACCGGCAGCCACCCGAACACGATCCGCGAGCACCTGGACGCCCTCGTGGCCGCCGGGCTCGCGCGCGTCGTCGACGACGCGCCCGCCCGCCGCGACCGGGGGCGTCCGCCGACGCGGTACCGGGCGGCCAGCCCGTGGGTGTCGGGCCTCGACAGCTCGCTGTTCGTCGGCGCGCTGCTGGCCGAGGTGGCCGAGCGCGACGATGCCGCCGAGATCGCCCATCGCGCCGGACGCCGCTGGGCCGACGCGCTGCAGCGCGCCGTGCCCGCCGAGTTGGCCGGGGCGGAACTCGTGGAACTCATGGACGCCCTCGGCTTCGACCCGGTCGTCACGGAGGGTGGCTCGGTCGTCCTGAGGGCCTGCCCGATGCTGGACGCCGCGCGCCGCGACCCCGAGGTGGTGTGCTCGATGCACCTCGGCGTCGCCCAGGTGCTCGCGCAGTCCGGGGGAACGGTGGAACTGCAGCCCATGGGCGCGCCGGAGGGCTGCGTCCTGCGGTGCTCGGGCTAGCCGACTGGACGCCGGCCGCCGCCGGGCCCGCCGCGTCGGGCCTTGTTGGGCGCCTCCGGGGCGAATAGGGTCGGGAGAAACGACCCGCAAGGAGGCCCTTCGATGCCCGAGTTGACCGTCCCCGGCGCTGACCCCATCAAGCTGCACTACACCGATTCGGGCGGCGACGGCCGTCCGGTGGTCCTCATCCACGGCTGGCCGCTGTCCGGCGAGTCGTGGGCCCATCAGACCGACGCGCTGACCGGCGCCGGCTACCGCGTCATCACGTACGACCGGCGCGGGTTCGGGGCGTCCGACAAGCCCGAATCCGGGTACGACTACGACACGCTCGCCGGCGACCTGGACGCGGTGCTCACCGAACTCGACCTGACGGACGCCGTGCTCGTTGGGTTCTCCATGGGCGGCGGCGAGGTCGCACGCTACCTCGGCGCGCACGGCACCGACCGCATCGCGGCGGGCGTGCTGGCGGCCGCGGTCACGCCCGCGCTCGCCCAGACCGGCGACAACCCCGACGGCGCGATGCCGCAATCGGGCTTCGAAGAGCTGCAGGCGCAGGCGCGCGCCGACCGCGAGGAGTTCCTGAAGGGCTTCATGACGACGTTCTTCTCCACGGCCGACGGGGGCCTGCAGGTGTCGCAGGAGGAGCTCGACATCGCGCTCGACATCACCGAGCAGGCGGCCGACACCGCGCTCGTCGACTGCATCGGCATCTGGGGCACCGACTTCCGCGCCGACCTGCAAAAGACCGAGGTGCCGCTGCTGGTGATCCACGGCGACGGCGACCAGAACGTGCCGTTCCAGGCGTCCGGTGCGCGGGTGGCGGAGTACGCGCCGAACGCCGAGCTCGTCGTGATCCCGGGAGGCCCGCACGGCATCAACGTCTCGCACGCCGACCAGGTCAACGAGGCGCTGCTGGCGTTCCTCGGACGCTTCTGACGGGTCGGGGCGCGGGGGGAACCCGTCCCCGACTAGTGTGTTCACCGTGCCGCAGAGCCTGTCGCCCGACCCGTTCGTGCCCGGCGCGTTTCGGGTCATGGCGGGGGAGACCTCGCAGTCGTGGGTCGACCCCGCGCACCCGACGCGGCTGGAGTTCGAGTACGTCCAGCGGATCGTGGAGGGCCTCGAGGCGACGGTTCTGACGCGCCCCGACGACGTCCGGTTGCGCGTCGTGCATCTGGGCGGCGGCGGACTGTCGCTGCCGCGCTATGTGGCGGCGCGGCGTCCGCACACGGCGCAGATCGTGTGCGAACCGGACGCCGACCTCGTCGAGGAGGTGCGCCGCAAGCTGCCGCTGCCCAAGCATTCGGGCATCAAGGTGCGGGTCACCGAGGGGCGGCCCGGGCTCGCGGAGATGCCGGGCGACTACGCCGACGTCGTGATCCTGGACGCATTCGACGGCATGACGGTGCCGGCGTCCCTGGTGACGGGGGAGTTCTTCGCCGACGTGGCCCGCGTCCTGCGTCCGGGCGGGCTGCTGGCGGCGAACCTGGCCGACCGGATCCCGTTCGGCTGGACGAAACGAGTCCTCGCCGGCATCGGGGCGTCCCTGCGGCACCTGCACCTGGTCAGCGAGAGCGCCGTGCTGAAGGGACGCCGCTACGGCAACCTCGTCGTCTTCGCCTCGCGCGAGCGGCTGCCCCACGACGCGCTCGCCCGCGCCGCGCACGGGTCGCCCTTTCCGCAGCGCGCGCTCTTCGGACGCGACCTCGCCCGCTGGATCGGCGGCGCCCAGCCGTTCACCGACGACGACGCCGTCTGGTGTCCCGCCCCCGACGGTGGACGCCTCTGGTTCAGTTGAGCACAGTCCTCGTGGGGGCTGGCTGGGTGGCTCCGCGGTCGGGGCGTCCACCGAAACGCCTGCAGCGTCTGCGGAAGACCTGCAGCGTTTGCGAAACGCCTGCAGCGTTTCCACAACGCCTGCCTCCGGCGAGAACGCTGCCTTA
>CALMAD010000181.1 GCA_937859105.1 uncultured Propionibacteriaceae bacterium | reverse complement strand
AAACGCCGGGCTTAAGCCGGAACGCTGCCTTACGTAAGGCAGCGTTCTCGCCGGATGCAGGCGTTGTGGAAACGCTGCAGGCGTTCCGCGGTCTACTGCAGGCGTTCGGCCAACGCTGCAGGCGTTCTGCCGGCGAACGGCCGACACCCGGAGGGGGCGGCGTCCGAGACTGGACGGCGCCCCGCCCGCGGCGTCCCACTGCCGACGCGTCTGTCTGGTCGTCCGGTGGACGAATCGCCCGCACCGGCATCCGGAGCGTCCCAATGACGGCCCGCTCGCCGGCGTCCAGGTGTGTGACGATCTCCACCGCGGGGTGTGGATTCTGTCGCATAGAAACGCCCGCACGGGAGCCGGAGCGCCCCACGGGTCTCGGCGACCCCAGCAAGATTCGAACTTGCGACACAAGGTTTAGGAAACCTCTGCTCTATCCCCTGAGCTATGGGGCCAAGATTCCGAGAGCTTTTTTCCGCCCCCGGACGCCTCCGTCAGTGTACGGGAGCGCCGGCGGCGAAGGCGAAACGGAGCCCCTGACTAGGGGAGGGGGGAGGGTTGCCCGGGGTGGGGCGACCCGGCCGAGGGGTGGTCAAGTGCGTCCTCCCCTGTTAAGTGGATGAATTCGGTGTCCAGGAAACCCGAGAAGGGCCTTGCGCGTGAACCTGGATGGCGTAATCTAGAGCCCAGAGAGCGACGCCAGGTAGTTGATGTCTCCTGGGGGTGGGTAGACGGCTTCATTGCCCTTCGACCGGCGTCGCTCTCTCTTGACCTTCGCAGGCGGTCGCGGGAGCTCCCCTCGTGCTTGATGCCCGCCCATCCCTCTTTATTTGATTCCTGTTCCTTTTTTCGAGGGACGCCTCCGTGCCGTTCGCGCTGTGACAGCGGGGTTCGACGGCGGGTCCCGTCGACCCGAGTCCGGCAAGGGGTCCGTATGCCCGGGTCCGGGGTGCCCTCCACGTCGTCGGCAGGGGGCGTCCCGAAGGGGCTCTCCGCGGGGGTGGCAGGGGAGGCGTCCGTCGCTAGCATGAGCGGCATGAGTGAAACCGCCCTCCACCGCGCCCAGGCCAAGATGCAGGCCCGCGGCGTCGCTCAGCCGGCCATCGACGTCTTCTCCTACTACGTACAACTCGCCGAGTCGGGCGAGACCGGGCTCATCCGTGAGTCCGACATCGATCCGCTCGTCGACCCACCGCGACTCGCCGACGTCACGGTCGACCCGGCGGACGCCAGCGCCGCCCTGCGGCAGACCGTCATCATCAAGCTCAACGGCGGACTCGGCACGTCGATGGGCCTCGACAAGGCGAAGACGCTGCTGCCGGTGCGCGAGGGGAAGAGCTTCCTCGACCTGCTCGTCGAGCAGGTGCAGTTCGCCCGCCGGGAGCACGGGGCCGCTCTGCCCCTCATCTTCATGGATAGCTTCCGCACCAGCGACGACACCCTCGAGCACCTCGCGCAGCACGAGGGCCTACCGGTGGACGGCCTGCCGCTGGACTTCCTGCAGAACTCCGAGCCGAAGCTGCTCGCGGATACGTTGGAGCCGGTCGCCTGGGACGCCGACCCCGAACTCGAGTGGTGCCCCCCGGGCCACGGGGACATCTACACGGCGCTGCTCACGTCCGGGCTGCTCGATCTGCTGCTCGACAAGGGGTTCCGGTACGCGAGCGTCACCAACGGCGACAACCTGGGTGCCGCGCCCGACGCGACGCTGGCCGGCTGGTTCGCCGGAACCGGCGCGCCGTTCGCGTCCGAGGTGTGCCTGCGGACGCCGAACGACCGCAAGGGCGGCCACCTCGCGGTGCGGAAGGCGGACGGCCAACTGATCCTCCGAGAGTCGGCGCAGACGGCGTCCGACGATCTGGACGCCTTCCAGGACATCGAGCGCCACTCCTACTTCAACACCAACAACCTGTGGCTCGATCTGCAGCAGTTGAAGGACATCATGGCCGAGCGCAAGGGGGTGCTGGGGCTTCCGCTCATCGTGAACCGCAAGACGGTCGACCCGGCGGACAAGGCGTCCCCGAAGGTCATCCAGCTCGAGACGGCGATGGGCGCCGCGATCGAGGTGTTCCCGGGCTCGCAGGCGATCGCCGTCGAGCGCGACCGGTTCCAGCCGGTCAAGACGACGAACGAGTTGCTGCTGCTGCGCTCCGACGTGTTCGACCTGCGCGACGACGGACGCCTCGTCGCGACCGCCGACCAGCCGCGGGTTTCGCTGGACGACCGCTACTACAAGCTCATCGGCGACTTCGAGCAGCGGGTGCGGGTCGTCCCGTCGCTGCGGCAGGCGCATTCGCTGACAGTCGAAGGCGACTGGACGTTCGACGCGGCCGTGACGGTCGTGGGCGACGGCGTCCTGAAGGACGAGGGGGAGGCCCGGTCGGTGCCGGAGGGCACCCTCGGGTAGGCGTACCCTCGGGTGCCGTGACCGACGCACCTTGGCATTCCGCGCTCGCCTACGCCCTCGTGGGGGACTGGCTCGATCTCGGCGTGCAACCCGCGCCCGACATCGAGGCGCTCGTGGCCGAGCTGGGCGAGCGGGGCTGGGACGCCGCGGGCGTCCGGGCGCACGCGCTCGCTTGCCAGGCGAACGAGCGGCCGTGGCCGCATCTCGTGGACGCCGCCGCGCGCGCCGGCATGGGGGCGGCCCAGTGGTTCGCGGCCCTGGGGCGGGCGCGAGCCGCGCTCGGGGTGGACGTCCTCGTCGATCACGCACCCTCCCGGCGCACGAAGCTCACCGCCGACGAGCGGCGTCTGCTCAGTGAGGTCCCGCCGCACCACGTGCGCTGACCCGGGGTGTGGGGGCGTTTCTACCTGACGTTCTCCACACTGGAGTGTGGAGAACGTCAGGTAGAA
>CALMAD010000180.1 GCA_937859105.1 uncultured Propionibacteriaceae bacterium | reverse complement strand
CTGAAGGATCGTTGGCTGGACTGGAAGGTGGAAGAGGCGACCGATCCCGAAGGCAACCTCATCGGATACGGCACGGACATCGGCCCGCTCGCGATCTGCTACCGCTCCGACCTGTTCGAGGCTGCCGGTCTGCCCGCTGATCGCGACGCCGTGGCCGAGCTTCTCGGGGGAGATTGGGCCCGCTACTTCGAGGTCGGAGATCAGTACGTCGAAGCGACCGGGCTTCCGTTCTTCGACTCGGCGCGCGGAGTCTGGCAGGGGATGATCAACCAGATCGCCGCTCCCTACGAAGACCCGAAGAGCGGCGCGATCACCGCGACCGAGAACGACGAGGTCCGTGACTCCTACGACCAGCTGCTGGCCGCGAGCGCCACGCAGTCGGCACACCTCAGCCAGTGGAGCACCGACTGGTACGCGGCGATGGCCAACGGCGGATTCGCCACCATGCTCTGCCCGGGGTGGATGCTGGGCGTCATCGAGGGCAACGCGAAGGATGTCACCACGTGGGACGTCGCCAACGTCTTCCCGAACGGCGGCGGCAACTGGGGCGGCTCGTACCTCACCGTCCCGGCCTCCGGAGCCAACGTCGAAGAGGCGCAGAAGCTCGCCGACTGGCTGACGGCGCCGGAACAGCAGCTCAAGTACTTCGAGAACGCGGGCCTGTTCCCGAGCCAGGTCGAAGCGATGAGCTCGCCGGTCCTTCTCGAGGCGACCAATCCGTTCTTCAACGACGCACCCATCGGGCAGATCTTCTCCGACCGGGCGCAGGCGGTAGAGGTCGCTCCATTCAAGGGTGAGCTGTACTTCCAGGTCGCCACCGCGATGGGAGACGCGATCGCCCGCGTCGAAGACGGCACGCAGGATGCCGCTGCATCGTGGGATCAGTGGGTCGAAAAGGTGAACTCGATCGAGTAATCCACAGCCCCCGCCCGGGTCTCGGGCGGGGGCTTATCAACGAAATGAGACTTCGTTCATGCCTTCACATCGTTCGATCGCTCCGCAGCAGAACGGCCGCTCCCTGCTCCGGGAGAAGCTGACTCGGTGGGACGTGAAGACCGCGCCGTATCTGTACATCGCGCCGTTCTTCCTGATCTTCATCGCCACCGGCCTCTTCCCGATCGGCTACACGGCCGTCATCTCGCTCATGGAGTGGGACATGATTCGCGGTACGGGTGAGTTCGTCGGGTTCGACCAGTACTGGCGCGTGCTGTCCGCACCCGAGTTCTGGATCGCGCTGCGCAACACGGTGAGCATCTTCCTGCTCTCGACCGTCCCGCAGCTCGTCGCAGCGATCATCATCGCCGCTGCCCTCGATCGCAACATCAGAGCACGCACGTTCTGGCGCATGAGCGTTCTCGTTCCGTACGTCATGGCGCCCGTCGCGGTCGCCCTGATCTTCAGCAACATGTTCGGCGACAAGTTCGGGCTCGTGAACTCGCTGCTCACGCAGCTGGGAATGACGTCGATCCCCTGGCACACCGATCCGTTCGCCAGCCACGTCGCGATCGCCACGATGGTCAACTTCCGCTGGACCGGGTACAACACGCTCATTCTGCTCGCCGCCATGCAGGCGATCCCGCGGGAGTACTACGAAGCAGCGACAGTCGATGGCGCCGGGGCGATCCGGCAGTTCCTGTCGATCACCATCCCTGGCCTGCGCGGAACCCTGATCTTCGTCGTCGTCACCTCCACGATCGGTGGGCTCCAGGTGTTCGACGAACCTCGGATGTACGACCACACGGGAACAGGTGGGCCCGACAACCAGTGGCTCACGATCGCGCTCTACCTCTACAACGTCGGGTGGGGCGAGTGGGACTTCGGTCGAGCAGCCGCGATGGCGTGGATCCTCTTCGCGCTCATCCTGCTCGTCGGGCTGATCAACCTGATCGTCACACGGGGGCTGGTCCGCGACGATGCGGCGCCTGTCGCCGAAAACCCCGGGCGCCGGGCCCGTCGCGCGCGCCGGGCCACTCATGACAACGCACAGCCGGTCGAGGAGGCCAACCGATGAGTCGTCACATGCCGATGCCGAGCGCGTCGAAGACCTTCCGTCGCGCACCACGGTTCTCGCGACCGAGCCCCTGGGTCTACCTCTTCCTGGGCGTCGTGCTGCTGGCCAGCGTGTTCCCCTTTTATTGGTCGTTCCTGATCGGATCCGGCGACTCGTACACGGTTCGAGACCCGCACATGTCGTGGCTGCCCGGGGGCAACTTCTGGGCCAATGTCGACAAGGTCGTGAACGACCCGTCGGTCAACTTCTGGCGTGCGCTGTGGAACTCGATCTACAGTTCCACCCTGATCGCCGTCTCGGTCGTCTTCTTCTCGACCCTGGCCGGCTGGGCCTTCTCGAAGCTCCATTTCCGCGGGCGGGGAAGGCTCCTGGTGATGGTCGTGGCGACCATGGCCGTTCCGATGCAGCTGGGCGTGGTGCCGCTGTACATCATGTTCAGCGAGCTCGGTTGGACCGGCAACATCGGTGCGATCATCATCCCGTCGCTCACCAGCGCCTTCGGAGTGTTCTGGATGACGCAGTACCTCAGACAGGCCGTCCCCGATGAGCTCATCGAAGCGGCCAGGGTCGATGGCGCATCCTCCTTCCGATCGTTCCTCACGGTCGGAGTCCCCGCGGCACGACCGGCAGCGGCAATGCTCGGGCTCTTCACCTTCGTATCCGCGTGGAACAACTTCTTCTGGCCGTTCATCGTTCTCGACCGGCAGGACCCGACGCTGCCGGTGGCCCTGTCACTGCTGCAGTCGGGCTACTTCGTCGACTACTCGGTCGTGCTGACCGGCGTGCTCCTCGCCACGGCGCCGCTTCTGCTCCTGTTCGTCTTCGCCGGCAAGCAGTTGGTCAGCGGAATCATGGCAGGTGCCGTCAAGGGCTGACCGCGCCCGACGGGGGTCAGGTGGACGCGCGGACGATCAGTTCGGTCGCGAGCACCTGTCCCTGTTCGACAGGCTCTCCTGCCACCAGCGCCAG
>CALMAD010000179.1 GCA_937859105.1 uncultured Propionibacteriaceae bacterium | reverse complement strand
TCTTCCGATCTCCCCGCGGAATCCAGCGCCCGGACGGCCCCGCCGAGCTGCTGCCGCTTCAACGACTCGATGGTGAAGTCACCGCTCTCGCGCAGCACGATGAGGTCGGCCACCGCCTCCCGGACGTCGGCCGCCTGCCCGTCCTCGACCCCCGCGTCGTCGAGCGCCGCGCGGTACCGGGCCAACTCGTCGGCCATCAGGGCCTCGACCCGGGAATCCAGCCGCTCCTTCGCGGTCCGCGCCATCCGCCGCACGGCGTCGTCGCCGAAGATCGCCTCGAGGAACCGCTGGGCCAGCACGACGGTGCCGCCGGCGATACCGACCTCGGCCCCCGTGACGCCGCCGGTCGACGCGAAGACGATGATCATGAGCGCGAGCCCGATGCCGTTCACGCCCGCGGCGAGGAACCGGGCACCCGCCCGCTTGTCGGCGCCTTCAGCGCTGACAAGCTCGAGCACATCCCCCTGCCAGTCGCGGATCGCCCGGGCCACCTTCTCGCCGAACCCCGCGGACGCCCGCGACAGGTCCTGCCGCGTGCCCGCGAGCAACTGCCGCCCGGCCGGCTGCCCGACCCACGCGGTCTCGGTGCGTTCGGCCGCCGCCTCGCCCTCGGCGACGATCAGCGCCTCGAGCCCCGACTGGACGGCCTGCTTGCCGTCGTCGGCCTCCTTCGCCTCGCCGCGCACCATCTGGACGACCCGGTCGCGCAACCAGCCGACCTTCCGCTCCACGGTGCGCATGAACTCGCCCGTGCCGACGAAGTCCTGCCAGCGGGCCAGCACCTCCCCGCGCAGCAGCGTGCCATCCGCCGTCTGGACGCCCACGGTGCGGGCCGCCTCGGCGTAGGCTTTCTCGGCGTCCGCCCACAGCTGTTCGAGCGCCTCGTGCTGCAGGTCGAGCCCGTCGGCGACCGCCGGCGCCCGCGTCGTCAGCGACGCGATCGCCCCGTCGAGGGTCTGCAGGACGACCGACTGGCGGCTCCGCTCGTCCTGCGCGATCGTGGCCAGCCAGTCGCGGATCGGGGAGACCGCGGCGTCCGGCAGCAGCCCGCGCGCGTCGACGCCGGTCTCCGGGACCGCGAACAGCGGCGACTCCCCCAGCCCGCGCTCGAGCATCAGGCTGCCCAGGTGCGCCGGAACCTCCTGCATCGCCTGCGGCGGCACGCGGTCGAGCACGACCGCCACCGCGGCGGAGCGCTCGGCGGCGCTGCGCAGGTACTCCCACGGGACGGCGTCGGCGTAGCGGGCCGCCGACGTGACGAACAGCCACAGGTCGGCGGCGGCCAGCAACTGCGACGCCAACGCCCGGTTCTCTTTCACGACCGAGTCGATGTCGGGGGCATCCAGCAGCGCGAGCCCCTGCGGGAGGCTCGGCTCCTCCACCAACTGCAGCGTCGCGGTGTCGTTCACCGCCGAGAAACTGCGGCCGAGCCCCGGCAGGATGCGGTCGGACGCGAAGAACGCCTGGTCGTCAGGGTGATGCACCAGAACCGGAGACCGCGTCGTCGGCCGGATGACGCCCGGGCGCGACACCTCGCGCCCGATCAGGGAGTTCACCAACGTCGACTTGCCGGCGCCGGTCGAGCCGCCGATGACGGCGAGCAGCGGGGCGTCCAGCAGATCGAGGCGCGGCAGGATGTAGTCGTTGAGCTGGGCCACCATGTCGTGGGCGGCTCTGCCGGCCCGCTCCGAACCCGGCAGGCTGAGCGGGAATCGTGCCCGGGAGAGTGCTTCGCGCAGGTCGGTCAACGAGTCGACGAGACTGCCGCCCATGCATGAACTCCTAGCTCGGTGGACCCCATCGCGGGTCAACGGGTGAGTAGGAGCCTACCGGTGCCGACGGGGAGTTGACAGGCGCGAATGGTTGCGTTTCGGCCACCCGGCGGCGCCTCCGGGGCCGGAACCGCCCCAGCCGCGGCAGGTTCAGCCGCTTGCCGCGCGGGTCGTCGATCGCCGTGCCGCGCAGCCCCTCCACCCGGTCGATCAGCTCGCGCGCCCGGCGGTCGCCGGCGGCGTCCACGATGCCGCGCACCATCGCGTCCCGCAGATAGCCGAGCTCGGTCAGCGCGCGCTGCAGACGCAGAGTCGCCACGAAGGTTCCCCAGCCGTAGGTCAGGGCGACCAGCCCTGCGCGGAACCGCAGCCACCAGCGGCCGGCGACCTCGGCGTCCGTCTCGGGCAGCCAGCCCACCCGGACGTAGTCGGCCAGCCGCGTGCGCAACCGCCGGCCCTCGCCGAACAGCTGGCGCCCCACGTAGAAGGCCACGGCCAGCAGCAGCGGCAGCGCGAGGAAGAAGTACGCCCACCGCGACTGCTCGATCGGTTGGCTGGCGAAGAAGTTGAACATCATGTGCAGCAGGGCCGCGGCGAGATAGCCCGCCAGCGGCGCCAGCACCCGGACGACCTTGCTGTGAGTCCGCACCGCCACGATCACGCCGATCGCGGTCATCGTGGTGAACAGCGGATGCCCGAACGCGAGCAGCAGGCCGCGCAGCCGGACGATCTCGGCCAGCGCCTCCTCCGGATCGCCCGCCCCGATCTGCATGGAGGAGAACACGATCACGCGCGCGTAGTAGATGATGTTCTCGGTGAACGCGAACCCGGCGGCCGACAGGCCCCCCAGCACGACGCCGGTCACCTTGCTGACGAGCTGGTAGCGCACCGCGATCGCGATCAGGAACAGCACGGACGCCTTCGTCGCCTCTTCCACGAACGGCGCCGAGAAGACCGCCGCACGGGCCGCCTGCACCGGGTCGCCGTCGCCGGCAACGCCCAGCATCGACGCGGCCCACGTGTTGATGACCATGGACGCCGCGGTCGACACCGCGGCACCCCAGCCGAGCGCGAGCCACCAGAACAGCGGCCGCTGCGGTCGGAACCGGTCGAGGGCGAGGTACAGCACGATCCAGAACGCCAGCGTCGGCCACGCCAGGCCGGCCGCCTGCCTGATCGCCGAGAAGTTCATCGCGTCGATCTCGCCGCCCGGCACCTGGATGGGCCGCGTCGTCACGTCGTACTGCCACCACAGGCAGGCGGCGTAGAGGGCCGTGAACACCAGGAACACCCACACCCACGGGTTCGTCACGATGCGCTTCGACAAGGGCCCGGACGCCCGGCGCCCGGCCGGGATGCCGTTGCGCCGGCGCTCGTACGTGGCGATCGCGTCGGACATGGCGACCAGAGTACCCCGGGGGATCGGGGACGCCGCGGAGCCGCCGCGGCGGCGTCCGGTGGCATCCCCGTGGGGACGCGAGCGGTCGAACTGCGCGCCGACTAGCGGTGTTCGGGCACGCGACCACCGTCGTTCACCCGGGCGCCGGGCGGAGGGAAGGTTTCCGGCGTAGTTACATTGCTATGAGAACATCCCGCAAGTCCCTCACCGCCGGGCTCGTGGTTCTCGCTCTCGTCGGAGGCGGCGTCGCGTACGGCGTCGCTTCCAAGACCGCGGGTCCGCGCCCCCACAACACCGCAGTGAACCCGATCGGGCAGTGGGTCCGACCGGAGGGCACCCAGCTCACGCTGGGCAACCTGCCCCTGAACTCCGCGATGCATCCCGACGGCCGGCACCTGCTGGTCACGAACAACGGCCAGGGCGTCCAGAGCCTGCAACTGGTCGACACGGACACCCACCGGGTCGTCCAGACCCTGGAGTACCCGACGCCCGAGTCGCTGTACGTGGGCCTCGCGTGGAGCCCGGACGGCAAGACTGCCTACGCCAGCGCCGCCGCCAACAGCAAGGTGCGCGTGTTCGCCTTCGATGGCGCCAAGCTCACCGAGACGACCCCGATCACCCTCCCGACCAAGTCCCCCGACGGCAAGAACGTGACGCTCTTCCCCGCCGGGCTGGCCCTCACTCCCGACGGCAAGAAGCTGCTCATCGCCGATCAGCTCGGCAACGCCGTCACGCTCGCCGACACGGCCACCCGGAAGTCCGAGACGGTCGCCGCCGGACACCGGTCCTTCTGGGTGACGATGGCGAAGGACGGCACGAAGGCGTACGTCTCCAACCAGGGCGGCGACACCGTCAGCGTCATCGACGTCTCGGGCACCGTGCCGGCCGTCGGCAAGGCGATCAACGTCGGACTGCACCCGAACAAGATGGCGCTGTCGTCCGACGGCTCGCATTTGTTCGTCTCCAACGGGGACGCCGACTCCGTCAGCGTCATCCGGACGGCCGCCGCCGCGGTGGTCAAGACCATCCGCGTCGCCCCCCAGCGCACGTCGCCGGTGGGCTCGAACCCGACCGACCTGGCGCTCGACGCGTCCGGCCAACGGCTCTTCGTGACCAACTCCGGCAACAACGACGTCGCCGTCGTCGACGTGAAGCGGGGGAAAGTCGACGGTCTCATCCCGGTCGGCTGGTACCCGAGTTCGATCACGTTCGACGACGGCAGACTGCATGTCACGAACGCGAAGGGCCTCGGCGCCGGCCCGAACGGCGGCGACGGTATGCCCAACCCCGAATCGTCGGCCAAGACGGACCCGCAGAAGTACACCGGTTCGATGATGGAGGGCACCCTGAGCACCCTCCCGGTGCCGGACGCCACGACGCTCGGCCAGATGACCGAGCAGGTGAACCAGAACAACGCGCGGGTCGCGGCGCACGGGGCGATCGTCCCGAAGAAGCCGGGCGACCCGACGCCGATCAAGCACGTGATCTACGTCGTCAAGGAGAACCGCACCTACGACCAGGTGCTCGGCAGCCTCGGCAAGGGCAACGGCGACCCGTCGCTCAACCTGTTCGGCGACGAGAGCGCC
>CALMAD010000178.1 GCA_937859105.1 uncultured Propionibacteriaceae bacterium | reverse complement strand
GGCGGGCCGATTGGCCCGCCGCCCGCCGCGTCACTGGTTCGCCCTGCGGATGCCCCTCACTCCTTGGCCGCGTACTTGTCGGCCAGGTTCTGCGGCAGCAACTCGTACCCGTGGAACTCGCGGGTGAACGTGCCGGAGCCGTGCCCGATGCCGCGCAGGTCCACCGAGTAGCGGGACAGCTCGGCCTGCGGGACGAGCGCCCGGATGATCGCCTTGCGGTCGACCGAATCGGTGCCGAGCATCTGGCCGCGGCGTCCGGACAGGTCGGTCATGACCGCCCCCATGTACTCCTCGCCGACGGTGATGGTCACCTCGTCGATCGGCTCCAGCAGCGCGACGCGCGACCGGTCGGACGCCGCCTCCTTCAGCGCCGCCGCCCCGGCAAGCTGGAACGCCATGTCGGAGCTGTCCACCGAGTGCGACTTGCCGTCGTAGAGCGTCACCTTCACGTCCACCATCGGGTAGCCCGCGATGACGCCCTTCTCGAGCTGCGACTTCACGCCCTTCTCGACCGAGGGGATGAACTGCCGCGGCACCGCGCCGCCCACCACCTTGTCGACGAACTCGAACCCGCCGCCGCGCTCCAGCGGCTCGATCGTGATGTTGCACACGGCGTACTGCCCATGCCCGCCGGACTGCTTCACGTGCCGCCCGAGCGCGTCCGCCTTCGCGACGAACGTCTCCCGCAGCGGGATCTTCACGTCCTCGGCCACCACGTTCACCCCGTAGCGGTCGCGCAGCCGGTTCAGCAGCAGGTCGGCGTGCGCCTGGCCGGTCGTCCAGAGCACCAACTGATCGGACGCCCCGCGCGCCAGCCGCACCGTCGTGTCCTCCACCGCGAGGCGCTGCAGCGCGCCCGACAGCTTGTCCTCGTCGTTGCGGGACGCCGCCCTGATCGCGAGCGGCAGCAGCGGCTCCGGCATCTTCCAGTTCGGCACGACGCCGGGGGAGTCCTTCGCCGAGATCGTGTCGCCGGTCTCCGCGGTGGTCAGCTTCGGCAGCATCACGATCTCCCCGGCGATCGCGGACGCCTTCGGCTTCAGTTCGGTGCCCACGGCTTGCTGGACCTGGCCGATGCGCTCCTCGTTGTCGTGGTCGGGGTGCGCCCCGTCCTCCTTGCCGAGGAAGTGGCTGCGGTGCCCCGAGACGTGCACCGACTCGTCGGCGTGCAGCGTGCCCGAGAAGATGCGGACCATGGAGAGGCGTCCGGCGAACGGGTCCGTGGTCGTCCGGATGACCTGCGCCACCAGCGGCGCGGCCGGGTCGGAGACGGACGCCTCGACGTCGCCGTTGAGGCGGGTCACCTCGGGGTTCGGGTGCAGGCTCGGCGTCGGGAACCCCTGCGCGATGAGCGACAGCAACTCCTCGGTGCCGACGCCCTTGACGGTCGTCACCGGCACCACCGGGAACAGCCGCGCCGTCGCGGTCGCCTTCATGAGGTCGTGCACGAGGTACTCACGAGTCGGCTCTTCGCCGCCGAGGTAGGACTCCATGAGGTCGTCGTCCTCGGCCTCCTGGATCAGGCCCTCGATGAGCGGCCCGCGGTGCTCCTCGAGCAGGTCGTCGTGGCTCGCGTCGCCCTCGTGCAGCACCGGCTCGCCGGACGCCGAGTAGTCGCGGAACCGCCGCGACAAGACGCCGACCGTCCCGTCGATCTCGGTGCCCGACCCGACCGGGACGTGGATCGGGAAGACGCCTTCGCCGAAGGCGTCCTTCACCTCTTCGACGACGGTGTCGAAGTCGGTGTGGGCGGCGTCCATCTTGGTGAGCGCGATCACGCGTGGCAGGTCCGCCTCCGCGCACTCCTCCCACAGGGCGCGGGCCGCGCCGTCGATGCCGTCGGCCGCGCTCAGGACGAAGATCGCCGCGTCTGCCGCCCGGATGCCCGCTCGCAGCTCTCCGACGAAGTCGGGGTGACCGGGGGCGTCCAACAGATTGACGAAGACGTCGCCGGTCTGCAGCGACGCGAGATAGAGCTGAGAAAGGCGCTCCGCGTCGTCCTTCTCGCCCCTGTAGCCGGGGACGCGCGCCCGCAGGAGTTGTTCGAACAACGAGGTCTTCCCTGACCCCGCGTTACCGATCAACACGACGTTGCGCACATCATCCGGACTGTTCACCTGGATCATCGGATTGTTCACCTTCGAACTCATGACGCTACCTTGCCACCGTCGGGTCTCGACGCGGCGTGGTTCGTCCGTTTTGGTCGAGCGTGTCCGGGCAAGGCCGGACGCGCCGCCCACCAGGCCGGACGCCGCGGGCCCGGCTCGTTTTGACCGCCGCCGGGCCGCAGGGTAATCTAAACCGCTGTTGCGCTGTGGTGTGCCGACCCCTCGTCGGTCCCGCGCATCGCAGAATCGAAGTCCTCAATCATGGAAGATGGTCAACGACCGTGTCTACGTACAGCCCTAAGCCTGGCGAGATCACCAGGGCCTGGCATGTGATCGATGCCGAAGACGTCGTTCTCGGGCGCCTCGCGGTGACCGCGGCCACGCTCCTGCGCGGCAAGCACAAGGCGACCTTCGCTCCGCACGTCGATACGGGCGACTTCGTCGTCGTCGTGAACGCTTCCAAGATCGCCCTCACCGGTCACAAGGCGACCGACAAGCGCGCCTACCGGCACAGCGGGCGTCCGGGCGGCCTCAAGTCCGTGTCGTACGGCGAGCTGCTCGAGTCCGACCCGCGGCACGCCGTCGAGCGCGCCGTGTGGGGGATGCTCCCGAAGAACAAGCTGAGCCGCAAGCTCATGAAGAAGCTGAAGGTCTACGCCGGCCCCGAGCACCCGCACGCCGCGCAGCAGCCGCAGCCGTACCAGATCACCCAGATCGCCCAGTGACCCAAGGAAACACCGTGACTGACACCGTTGACGAGCAGAACACCGAGACCACCGACGAGGTGACCCCGTTCACCGACGAGTCCGATCGCGAGATCGCGTACCGCTCCGAGGCGACGCCGTCGTCCGCGACGCCGGGCGAGCGCCCGGCGGTCGTCGCGCCCGGCGCTGCGACCGGACGCCGTAAGGAGGCGGTCGCCCGCGTGCGGCTCGTGCCCGGGTCCGGCAACTTCTCGATCAACGGTCGTTCGCTCGACGACTACTTCCCGAACAAGCTGCATCAGCAGACGATCAACGAGCCTTTCGTCACGGCGGCCGTCGAGGGCAACTACGACGTGATCGCGAAGATCGTCGGGGGCGGCTTCACCGGCCAGGCCGGCGCGCTGCGCCTCGCGATCGCCCGCGCGCTCAACGGCATCGACACCGAGGCGAGCCGTCCGGCCTTGAAGAAGGCCGGCCTGCTGACCCGCGACGCCCGGGCCAAGGAGCGCAAGAAGGCTGGCCTCAAGAAGGCCCGCAAGGCTCCTCAGTACTCCAAGCGCTGATCCGGCCATGGCGCGCCTCTTCGGTACGGATGGCGTTCGGGGCCGGGCCAACGAGGCCCTGACCGCCGAACTCGCGCTCGAGCTTTCGGTGGCGGCCGCCCGCGTGCTGGGCGACTCCGGCGCCTTCGCCGGCCATCGGCCGCTGGCCCTCGTGGCCCGCGACCCGCGGGCGCCCGGGGAGTTCCTGGAGGCAGCCGTGGTAGCCGGCCTCGCGTCGGCGGGCGTCGACGTGGTGCGGCTCGGGGTCGTCCCGACGCCGGGCACCGCGTTCCTCGTCAACCACACCGGGGCCGACCTTGGGGTCATGCTCTCGGCCAGCCACAACCCGATGCCCGACAACGGCATCAAGTTCTTCAGCCGCGGCGGGGTCAAGCTCGACGACGATCTGGAAGACGAGATCGAGCAGCGCATGAGCGAGGAGTGGCAGCGGCCGACGGGTGGCGGCGTCGGGCGCGTGACGGAGGATCCGGGGGCCATCGAGGCCTACGTGGCGCACCTCGTCGCGTCGCTGGGTGCCGATTCCAGCCTCGAGGGCCTCAAGGTCGTGCTCGACACGGCCAACGGCGCGTCCTCCATGACGGGCCCCGCTGCCTTCGAGGCGCAGGGCGCCCAGGTGCTCTCCATCCACGCCGAGCCCGACGGCCTGAACATCAACGACCGCTGCGGGTCGACCCACATGGGCGACCTGAAGAAGGCGGTCGTGGAGAACGGCGCCGACGTCGGCTTCGCGTTCGACGGCGACGCCGACCGCTGCCTGGCGGTGGACGCCGAGGGCAACGTGATCGACGGGGATCAGATCCTGGCGATCTTGGCCCTCGCCCTCAAGGAGCGGAAGGGCCTGCACTCCGACACCGTCGTGGCGACCGTCATGAGCAACCTGGGCTTCATCAACGCGATGCGCGAGAACGGCGTCCGGGTCGACCAGACCAAGGTGGGCGACCGGTACGTGCTCGAGTCGATGAACGCCAACGGCTTCGCGCTGGGCGGCGAGCAGTCGGGGCACGTGATCATGAGCGAGTTCGCGACGACCGGCGACGGCGTCCTGACGGCGCTGCACGTGGCTGCGCGGATGGTCCGGACGGGCCGCTCGCTGCGCGATCTGGGCGCGGTGATGCGGCGGCTGCCGCAGGCGCTCATCAACGTGCCCGGCGTGAACAAGACGCGCGCCGGCATCGACCCCGAGGTGAACGCGGCCGTGACGGCGGCGTCCCAGGAGCTGGGCACCTCGGGCCGTGTGCTGCTGCGGCCGTCGGGCACCGAGCCGCTGGTGCGCGTGATGGTCGAGGCCGAGACCGATCAGCGGGCGCACGAGGTCGCCGAGCGGTTGGCCGCGATCGTGAAGGACTGCCTGAGCCTGTGAAGTACCCAGCGGAATAGCCGC
>CALMAD010000177.1 GCA_937859105.1 uncultured Propionibacteriaceae bacterium | reverse complement strand
CGAGCCTGGGTGACGGGGTGACCTCCGCGACCATCAACGGCGCAACCTCCGCCGGGATCGTCCTCCCCAAGGAAGCGTTCGCCGGGGTCCGCAATTTCACCGTGGAGATCCTCGCGAAGGCGGCGAACATGACCTCCCAGCGGTACATGCTGGGGATGGACGGGTCCGGGCTCGCGCTCGGGTTCCTGATCCGGCACACGGCCGCAAGCAAGGTGCAGGCCGACACGGGCGCAACCTGGCCGAACACCATCGGTGCCGCGGTCGCTGAGGCTGCTCCCACGGCCACGCATCACTGGGCGGTCACCTACGACGGGACCGACGCGAATGGGACCGCCGAGTACCGCGGCTTGTTGACGAAGATCCAGACGACCTGGAGTGTTCCCGAAAAAATGGAGACGTAGTTTATGCCGCGAGTTCGTGGATGTGTCTGAATCCTAGCTCGTATTCGTGTGGTGTCAAATAGCCTAGTGTCGAATGCCTTCGGGTCCGGTTGTAGTACATCTCGATCCACTCGAACGTGGCCTTCTTCACCGATTTCAGGTCCGGCCAGGGCCGGGTGTGGATGAGCTCCTTCTTGTACGACGCGAAGAAACTCTCCGCGACCGCATTGTCATAACAGATACCCGTCCTGCCCAACGAACGACGAATCCTGTTCTTCCGGCAGAAGCGGGCGAAATCGTTGGACGTGTATTGCGTGCCGCGATCACTGTGGAAAATGACCCGGCCCTTCGGCCGACGTTGCCTCAGGGCCATCGCCAGGGCGTCGGTGACCAACTCGGTGCGCATGTGGTCGGCGACCGCCCACCCGACCACCCGCCGCGAGTGCAGGTCGATCACGGTCGCCAGGTACACCCAGCCGTCCCAACTCTTGATGTACGTGATGTCGCCGCACCACCGCTGATCACGCTTCCTGGCGGTGAAGTCCCGGCCGATCAGGTCCGGCGCCGGCACGGGCCGCTGGCCGTGGATCGTGGTCTTCTTCCACGCCCGCGGGTGGCGTCCCTGCAAGCCAGCAGCCTTCATCAGCCGCCACACCCGCTTGGGTGCCACCCGATGGCCCTGGGCGGCGAGCTCGGCGTGGATCCGCCGCACGCCCGGGTTGCCCTTCAACCGCTCGAAGATCACCCCGATGAGGCGCAGCAGCGCCTCATCGGCCCGAGCCCGCGCTGACGCCGGCCGCGTCCGCCACGCGTAGTAGCCCGAGGTCGACACCCCCAGCTCGGCGCACATGAACTCGACCGAGTACTCCTTGGCGTCGGCCCAGTCCGCGATCGCAGCAAAGATCACTGCTGGTCTTTCGCGAACCAGGCCGCTACTTTTTTTGCGAACTCAGCCTCCATCTTCAACCGTCGGTTCTCCGAGCGGAGCCGTTCCAGCTCGGCCCGCTCGTCCTCGTTCAACGGCCGGACCGGTTCACCGTCTTGCGCGTCTCGTGCCTTCTTCACCCATTTCCCCAAGGTCATCTCATGCACGCCGATACTGCGCGCCACGTCGGCGACCGAGCGCCCGTCATTGATCACGAACTCTACCGCCGAGGCTTTGTACTCCTCGGTGAATGCCCTCCGTGTCGATCCCATCGTCGGTTCCTCCCAAGTTCAGGAACCCGCGGAATATGCCCCACCCTCCACCAAAGCGGGAACGGTCCAGTCAAACGAACGGTGTAACTGGGTTGTGTTGTCATGCTGGTCTGGGGCTGCTGAGGCGGCCGTCGAATCGGATGTCGAATGCGTTGAGTGCTTGCTTCCATCGTTGCGTCCAGCGGGCTCTGCCCTTCCCAGTGGGGTCGAGAGCCATCACGGCGAGGTAGACGCATTTGAGCGCGGCTTGCTCGTTCGGGAAGTGCCCGCGGGCGCGGACGGCTTTCCGGATCCGCGCGTTCACGGACTCGATCGCGTTCGTGGTGCACACGATCCGGCGGATCTCGCGGTCGAAGCCGAGGAACGGCACGAACTCGGCCCACGCGTTCTCCCACAGCTTGACCACCGCGGGGTATTTCTCACCCCAGGCTTCGGCGAACTCCAGGAAGCGCTCCTCCGCCTCTGTCACGGTGGCGGCCTGGTAGACGAGCTTCAGGGCGCGGGCGATCTGGTCCCAGTCCTGCCGGGCGGAGTACTTGAAGCTGTTGCGCATCAGGTGCACGATGCAGGTCTGCACGATCGTCTGGTTCCAGACCGTGTTCACCGACTCGGGCAGTCCTTTCAGTCCGTCGCACACGACCATGAGGACGTCGTTCACGCCGCGGTTCTTGATCTCGGTGAGCACCTGCAACCAGTACTTCGCCCCTTCACCGCCGTCCCCGGCCCACAGGCCGAGGATGTCCCGGTTCCCCTCCGTCGTGACGGCGAGGGCGACATAGATGGGCCGGTTCGCGACCTGCCCGTCCCGCACCTTCACGTGGATCGCGTCGATGAACACGACGGGGTAGACGGGGTCCAGCGGCCGGTTCTGCCACTCGGCCATCCCGTCGAGGACCTTGTCGGTGATCGTGGAGATCGTCGTCTTGGACACGTCCGACCCGTACGTGTCGGCCAGGTGCGCACTGATGTCTCCATGGGTCATCCCGCGAGCGGACAGGGACAGCACGATGTCCTCGATCGACCCGAGCCGGCGCTGCCGTTTCTGAACGATCTTCGGCTCGAACGTGCCCGCCCGATCCCGCGGGACGTCGATCGTGACCGGCCCCGTC
Organism: uncultured Propionibacteriaceae bacterium; assembly: GCA_937859105.1. Lineage (GTDB taxonomy): Bacteria > Actinomycetota > Actinomycetes > Propionibacteriales > Propionibacteriaceae > Propioniciclava. The sequence continues at coordinate 417 of CALMAD010000177.1, read as the reverse complement.
TTCGTGAGCACCGTCTTCGCCCTCGTGCCGTTGCGGGCGTTCCCATCTGCCGAGCCGCCCTTCTCGTGCTTGTCGTAGCCGAGGTGGTCGGTGATCTCACCTTCCAACGCGGACTCCAGCACCATCCGGGTCAGCTCCGCGAGCAGACCACCCTCACCGTCCACGGGAAGCCCCTGGCGTTGCGCGTCGCCCACCAGCTGCGCGACCAGCCCCCGATCCACCACCGGCGCCACCACGGGCTGCTCCGCCACCTTCTCCACGGCCGTCTCGGCTCCCTTCGCGACAGCCACCGGGACCGTCTCAACCTGCTTGCTCATCGTGTTCCTCCTTCATCGGAGTTACACCGTTGAACGTACAGTCCCGATCATGGACTCGCTGCGGTACTGGGTGCTCGACATGCACGTCGACGGCTTCCGG
>CALMAD010000176.1 GCA_937859105.1 uncultured Propionibacteriaceae bacterium | reverse complement strand
GGGGCCGGGGCCGCTGAGAGAACCGCGATCCTCGCAACGCTCCGAACACGAACAACGGATGCCGCGCACGACCTGTTCACCGCTACCCGCCCTGCGCTCGGACACTTGGCTGGGAACCTCTACGCACGCATCGACACCACAGCTCGCACCCTCGACGAACTCTCCCCCACCATCGGCGCCGATCCTCTCCGAACCCGTCGACTCCTCGACCGCCTCACCTACGCCGGCATCGTCGAGCGCAGCCGGGACGGATGGCACCGCGTCGACCCCCACTCCCCCGACTCGGCCGCCGAGCGCGCCGGAGTCGCCGGCCGACTCGACGCCCGCGCAGACCGCTACCGCGTCGAGCGCGAAGCATGGGCCTGGTGGAAGGCCGAGGAAGCGTGGATGCACGCACCGCGTCGACCCGACGCCCGACGTCGACCGAGCCGCGGTCAACTCTCCCTCGTCCCCGAGGACGGCACCCACGCCTACGGCCCGCACCCGCGCCGAGCCGATGGCCGGCTGGACTACGCCGCAGCTCGACGGATCATCATCGAGGAGCGCGAGGGAACGGCCGTGCGCCCCTACGAGCGCGACGCCGACGGAGATCTCCGCTCGAGAACCGTTGTCGACGAGACCCCCGCCGACGTCGACGCCGACGGCGAGTGGATCGACCCCGGCTATTGCTCCCACGGGATGACCGTCGGCGTCCGGTGCCGGTACTGCGACGGGCCAGCCGTGAAGCAGCTCGACACCCCGCAGCGCCGCGTCGCGTAGAACCGATCCGCTGCGCGGAGGCGAGCCCAGGGGCTCGCTGGTCGAGCCGGCGGTGCCGGCACAGTCAGGGCCTACGGCCCGTTCTTTTGCCGTGAAGCCTTCGGCAGCATACGGTCGTCAACCCTCCACCCAAGCGGCTGCGCCGCCGGCTCCTCCGAGACTTTCGGCACGCGGTCGCTGCGCTCCCTTATTTCGCGCCGAAACTCTCTCCCCCACCGCCCTACGGGTTGTGCTCCGGGCATCCTCCCTAGCGGCGGTAAACCGCCTTCACGGCAAAAGAACGTGGAGGGGATGAGCAGGGAAATAACCCTATTACCGGCACGGAAGGTTCCGAACATGGCACGCAACGTCAAGACCACCAAGACCCCCGAGCAGCGTCGCGCCGAGGCCGAGGAGCTGCAAGCCACGATCGCGGAGCAGGTCGAGGCGCTGCGCGAGTCGGAGGCGTGGGCGCGGTTCCTGGACTTCACGAAGGCATTCCACCGCTACAGCATCAACAACCTGTTGTTGATCTTCGGCCAGTGCCCCGAGGCGTCCCACGTCGCCGGTTACCGGACGTGGCAGAAGCTCAACCGCCAGGTGCGCAAGGGTGAGCGCGGAATCCGCATCTTCGGCGGCCGCGACGTGCGCGAGACGGTCGAGAACCCCAAGACCGGCGAGGACGAGGAGCAGCGCCGAACGCTGTTCTTCCCGGTGTCCGTGTTCGACATGGGACAGACCGACCTCATCGACCCCGAGGCGGGCGACCCGACCGACATCGCGCGGCCGCTGACCGGAGACGACCCCGCGGGCATCTTCGACGCCGTGGCCGACTACCTCACCGGCAAGGGCTGGACCGTCGAGCGCGAGAGCATCCCTGGCGGCGCACACGGCTACACCGACCCCGAGGGCCGTCGCGTCGTGCTCGATTCCGACCTCTCCCCCGCCCAGGCCGCAAAGACCGGACTTCACGAGGCCGCGCACGTCATCCTGCACGCCGACGAAGATCACGCCGAGTACGTCGAGCACCGCGGCACCAAGGAAACCGAGGCCGAGAGCGTCGCCTACGTCGTTGCCGGGATTCTCGGACTCGACACCAGCGCCTACAGCGTCGGATACGTCGCCGGGTGGAGCAACTGCGACGCCGAGACGATCAAGGCCACCGCGGCAAACGTGCTGCGCGCAGCTCACGCCCTGGCCGACGCGCTCACCGAGCAGCCCGAGGCCGTCGCCGCCTGAGCGGCAATAACTCTATTGCCGTCAAGACCGTCAGAGGAGAAGGAACGATGACCGCGGAAACCCTGTTCGACCTGGCCGAGTTCGAGCGCGAGGCCGTCGCCGCCACCGCATGGGACGGCGCGCCCCTGGCCTACACGACCAGCTACTACAGCCCCGCCGAGCTGGATGCAGCATTCGACCGCTACCGCGCCGAGTTCGGCGGCTTCGGATGCATCCCCCGCTCCCACATGTGGCACCGCAACAGCTACAACCAGGGCGAACGCGCAGCGACCGCCGACGGCCACGAGCTGCACATGTTCTACGCCGACGCCTGGTGCAAAGAGGCCGACCACGACCACAGCGCCGACCCGCTCCCCGGCGGCGGCCGCTATCAGGCCGTGTGCCCCGGCTGCGCCTGGCACGTCATCAGCGAGCGCGAGAACGACGCCGTAGAGGCGTGGCACGACCACGCCCTGCCCGGCTGGCGATCACTGCCGATCATGCCCCGCCCCGCCGCAGCGGCCACCGACGAGAAGAAGGCACGAGCCGCCGCCGCCAAGTGGTGCGCGGCCAACTACCCCGCCGAGTGGCAGCGCCCCGGCTCCCCCGTCCGCACCATCCGAGGGCCGCACGGCGGCCGACACGTCGAATCCCGCTCCCCCTTCGGCGGCTACGACCTCGCCGCCGACTGACCACCCCGACCAGACAGGAGAACCCCCGTGCACACCCTCACAGAAACCGACGTCGCCGCCCTCCTCGACGACCTCGCCCGACTCCTCCCCTTCCCCACGACGCTCTACACCGACATGGGCGCGGATAGCTGGGCCCCTCAGCTCTACTTCGGCCCCGTCGACCCGTCATCAGACCTCGCCGCACACCGGGCCGGGATCGACGCCGACACCGTGCGCCCGGTCTGGTGGATCGACCTCGACGGCGGAACGCGAACGATCCTCCTCGACGAGGTATCCCCCGACGACGTGTGGAACGTCGCCGCCCGAATCGTCACGCTCTACACCGAACACCGGCAATAACTCCAATACCGCTACGCGGCCCCGCGCAATAGGGTGGGTCGCGTCGGCGGCCTAGTCCGCGTCCCCCAGCGAGACACGCAGCCCCGGCACCCGCTCCCCGCCGCCACGTCGCCCCCC
>CALMAD010000175.1 GCA_937859105.1 uncultured Propionibacteriaceae bacterium | reverse complement strand
AATGCGAGTCGCTCCCCAGGGGGACCAATCCCGGGGGCTGAAGCGCTCTCGTGCCGGTCGGTCACTGAGTCGACGACAAGAGAACGCTCCGTCTAGGTGAGTTCCTGGCGATTGGGCCAGGTTCCCAAGACCACCATATCGGTGCTGAGCACTCTACTCATAACCGATCGCTACTATTCTGCCTCACAAGGAGACGGATGTCTCTATGTTTCGGGGGTCGACTTGTTCACAACAAAGTTGTCCCGGTGTTTATGGGATCCCCCCGCCTCCGACGTCTCGTCATCTGAACTATCCGCGCGGTCGCGTCCCCCGCGCGGGGGGTCGTCCGGCTGACGGATGCCGCTCTCGCTAGGGGCCTTTCCGGTCACCCCCGCAGGGGACCGGGGAAGTGCGTCAGGAATGAGACGGTCCCGGCCAATGGGCGGGGCAACCCATCAACATTCGTTGATTAGATGTCCAGGAATGTCCAAGACACCGGTCGTCCGGTCGACAAAAGGACGCCGATGGCACTTTAGGGGGAGACGGCATCGTCCGTTGGTATTGAGAGATCTCGCAATAGCGGGCGACACGCGGAGCCCGGCGGAATCGCGGTTCAGGGCCGCAGGCGGGCGGCGTCCTCGGGGGAGATGACGTTGTGGACCAACCGGCCGCGCTCCAGCCCGACGAGCGTCGACTGCACGGCGTCGGGGTAGATCTGCACGAGGCTGAAGCCCTGCGCCGCGTCCTGGCCGCGCAGCGTGCGGCCCTCCGTCAGGTCCTGGGTGTAGGCGAGCGACGTCGCCTCCGCCACCGGGACGCCCGCGAACGTGCCCATGCTCGGTTGATGGAAGTGCCCGCCCAGGATCAGCCGGACGCCCGAGCCGGCCAGCAGCGGCGCGACCTCCTCGGGGTTGGTGAGCGGCCACAGGGCCGCCGCGTCCTGCACTGGCGGGAGGGGCGTGTGGTGCATCACCAGCACGGTCGGCCCGGACGCCTCACCGAGCCGGTCGGCGAGCCAGGCGAGCGATGCGGGCGCGACGCGCCCCTCCGGACGCCCCGGCAGGTTCGTGTCGAGCAGCAGAAACCGGACGCCGCCCACCTCGCGCTCGGCGTTGTACGGCTCGTCGGTGGCCGGCAGCCCGAGCAGCCCGGCGCGGAACGCCGCCCGGTCGTCGTGGTTGCCGTTGGCCCAGATGACCTCGACGCCCCGGGACGCGGCGGCCGGCTCCACCAACGCGCGCAGCCAGGCGTACGCCTCGACGTCGCCCTCGTCGGCCAGGTCGCCCGAGAAGAGCCAGGCGGCGCAGTCGGCGTCCCACGATGTCAGGACGCTGACCGCCCGCTCGACCAGCGCGCGGCTGTCGGCCACACCGGAGACCAGCGGATCCGCGGCGGTGCGGATGTGCGTGTCGCTCAGGTGGGCAAAGGTGACCAAAGGCGTGCCGAAACCCGTCACGTCGCCGTCGGGCTCAGGACTCGAGCTGAGGCTTCGGGGTGAACTCGTTCGCGTAGTCGGTGCCGCGAGCCCGCTCCCAGCTCGCCTGGATCTCCTTCTCGGCCTCGGACCGGCCGACCCAGGTAGCGCCCTCGACGGACTTGCCCGGCTCCAGGTCCTTGTACACGGAGAAGAAGTGCTCGATCTCGAGCAGCGACAGCGCGGGCAGGTCGTCGAGCTCGGTGACGTGCTCCTGCCGCTGGTCGGCGGTCGCGATGCACAGCACCTTGTCGTCGCCGCCCATCTCGTCCTTCATCCGGAACATGCCGATCGCGCGGCACTCGATGAGCGCGCCGGGGAAGGTGGGCTCGGGGACGATCACCATCGCGTCGAGCGGGTCGCCGTCTTGCCCCAGGGTGCCCTCGATGAAGCCGTAGTCGTTGGGGTACTGGGTGGAGGTGAACAGCGTCCGGTCCAGCCGAATGCGGCCCGTGTGATGGTCCATTTCGTACTTGTTCTTCGTGCCCTTCGGGATCTCGACGGTGACGTCGAAGCGGAGGTTCGGCTTGATCCGGGGGCGGGAGAAGGATTGGCTCATCGGGCTCACCTTTGTGTCGTGGCTTTGGTCTACGTTGGCGAAAAGCAGCCTATCGTTTGGTCCATGGCCACGGTATCGCCGGAGAACGGAGTTGGCACGTGACATTGCGAGGCCCACGCGGCGCGTGCATCGCGGGCGCCCTGGTGCTCGGGCTTGCGGTCGCTCCGGCGGCGCCGGTGTGGGGCGCGCCCGCCGCCGAGATGCCCGCGGCGACCACGCTGCCCGCGCCCGTTCTGCCGGTCCTGACGCCGGCGTCCGGGGCCGTCAACGACGCGACGATCGCGGCGCGCATGCGCGCCGTCAAGACCGACAGGCTGCCCGACATCGGGGCCGTCGTGCTCGACGGGACGGGCCGCGTGGTCTACCAGTCGAAGAACACGCCGAAGGTGCCGGCGTCCACGATGAAGGTGCTGACGTCCCTGGTCGCGCTCGATGTGCTGGGGCCCGACTCGCGCTTCGAGACGAAGGTCGTGCAGGGTGCGTCGCCGTCGCAGATCGTGCTCGTCGGCGGCGGCGACCCGCTGATGACGTCGACGGCCGCGCAGCGTCCGGGTGGCTCCAGCATGGAGGCGCTGGCCGCTCGGACGGCCGCGGCGCTCGCGCAGCAGAAGGTGACGTCGGTCACGTTGCAGCTCGACGCGACGCTGTTCGGCGGCCCGGCCTGGGAGGCCGATTGGCCCGACCGCTTCAAGTGGTCGGTCGCGCCGATCACGGCGCTCAAGGTCGATCACGCGCTCGCGACGCCGGGCAGCCTGAACCGCGACGTGTCGCCGAACGCCCACGCCGGGCGCGTGTTCGCGGCCCAGCTCGCGGCCAGGGGCATCAAGGTCACCGCGACGGCGTACGGCAAGGCCCCCGCCGACGCGCCCAAGCTCGCCGGCGTCTCGTCGCTGCCGGTCGCGGCCATCGTGGAGGAGACGCTCGCGCAGAGCGACAACGACGCCGCCGAGACGCTGGCCTGGCAGCTCGCGCTCAAGCGCGGCCAGCCGGCGAACTTCGACACGTCCCGGGACGTCCTCACCGCCGAACTCAAGGCACGCGGCCTCTTCGACGAGGGGATGGTCATCGACGACGGCAACGGCATCTCGCCGAAGAACCGGGTCACGCCGGGCGCGTTGGCGCGGGCGATCCGGCAGGGCATCGAGACGCCGACGCTGCGCAACCTTCTCACCGGCCTGCCGGTCGCCGACTACGACCCGGCCTGGCGCTTCGAGCTGGAGG
>CALMAD010000174.1 GCA_937859105.1 uncultured Propionibacteriaceae bacterium | reverse complement strand
GTTTGCTCAGACGCTCGCCGGGGCCGCGGGAATGACCCGCGCCGACAGGACGCCCTCGGTCGCGAGGATCCGCTCCAGCACGGCGCCGTTGAGGTCGCCGTCGACGTCGATCATCGTGTAGGCGAGATCGCTGCGGCTCTTGTTCAGCAGGTTGCTGATGTTCACCCCGGCCTCGCCCACGACGGTGGACACCTGGGCCACCATGTTCGGGACGTTCCGGTTGGTGATGGCGAGCCGCGCCGTGCCGTCCTCGCGCGGGAGCACCGACTCGGGGAAGTTCACCGAGTTCACGATGTTGCCGTTGACGAGGAAGTCGCGGACCTGGTCGGCGGCCATGCGGGCGCAGTTGTCCTCGGCCTCTCCGGTGGACGCCCCCAGGTGCGGCAGGGCGATCACCTTGGGGTGGCCGAGCAGCGTGCGGCTGGGGAAGTCGCAGACGTAGGCGCGGATGCCGCCGGAATCGAGTGCCTCCAGCACGGCGGAGGAGTCGACGATGCCGCCGCGCGCGAAGTTCAGCAAGATCGCGCGCGACTTCATGAGCGCGAGACGGTCGGCGTTCACGAGGCCGCGGGTGCTGTCGATCAGCGGGACGTGGACGGTGAGGACGTCCGCCCGCTTGAAGACCTCCTCGATCGAGTTCGCCCGGACGACGTCCGGGCTGAGCTTCCACGCATGCGAGATCGTGATGGCCGGGTCGTAGCCGAGCACCTTCATGCCCAGCGCGATGGCCGCGTTCGCCACCTCGACCCCGATCGCCCCCAGCCCGATGACGCCCAGCACGCGGCCGGGCAGCTCGAAGCCGACGAACTGCTTCTTGCCCTTCTCGACCGCCTGGTCGATCAGGTCGTCGGCGCCCTCCAGGCTGCGCGAGAACGCCATGGCCGGGCTGATGTTGCGGGCGGCGAGCAGCATGCCGATGATGACGAGCTCCTTCACCGCGTTCGCGTTCGCACCCGGGGTGTTGAACACGACGACGCCGGCATCGCTGCAGTCGGAGATCGGGATGTTGTTCGTCCCGGCGCCGGCGCGCGCGATCGCCTTGACGGAGGCGTCCAGCGGGACGGAATGCAGGTCGGCCGACCGGACGAGGATGGCGTCCGGGTGCTCGACGTCGTTGCCGACCTCGAAGGTCTCTTTGGGCAGGCGCGTCAGCCCGTGGGAGCTGATCGCGTTGAGGGTTTTGATGCGGTACGTCATCGTCCTGGTTCGCGCCGGCTCAGCCGTGGGTGCGCTCGAACTCCTTCATGAACTCGATGAGCGCGTTGACGCCGTCCAGCGACATCGCGTTGTAGATGCTGGCGCGCATGCCACCGACGGAGCGGTGGCCGGCCAGGTTGGTGAGCCCCGCGGACGCCGCCTCGGCGACGAACTGCTTGTCGAGCTCGGGGTTGGCCTGGAGGAACGGCACGTTCATCCGCGACCGCGAACCCGGCTCCACCGGGTTGCTGTAGTAGCCGGACCCGTCGATGAAGGAGTACAGCGCGGACGCCTTCTCCTCGTTGCGCTTGGCCATGCCGGCCAGCCCGCCCTGGCTCTGCACCCAGGCGAGGATCTTGCCGAGCAGGTAGATGCCGAACGTCGGCGGGGTGTTCAGCATCGAGTCGGCGTCGGCCATGAGCTTGTAGTCCCAGATGCTGGGGGTGTCGGGGCGGGCGTGGCCGATGAGGTCGTCGCGCACGATCACGACCGCGAGGCCCGCGGGCCCCATGTTCTTCTGCGTGCCGGCGGTGATGGCCCCGAACTTGGCGACGTCGACCGGCTGGGACAGCATCATCGACGACATGTCGGTGACGACCGGGATGTCGGCCTCGGGCACGTACGGGTACGTCAGCCCGCCGATCGTCTCGTTGGCCGTGTAGTGCAGGTAGCGCGCGCCGGGCGTCGTCGTGAACGACCCCTCCTCGGGCACCTTCACGTAGTCGGGGCGCGTGTCGGCCACGACGTTCGCCTGGACGCCGAACTTCTTCGCCTCCTTGATCGCCTTCGCCGACCACTGGCCGGTGGCGAGGAAGTCGACGGTGTCGCCCGGGGCGGTGAAGTTGTAGGGCAGCGCGGCGAACTGGCCGGTCTCGCCGCCCTGGAGGAACAGGACGCGGTAGTCGTCGGGGACGCCCACCAGCTCGCGCAGCAGCCGCTCGGTTTCGGCCGCGCAGGCCACGAAGTCCTTGCCGCGGTGGGAGACCTCCATCACCGACATGCCGGAGCCGAGCCAGTCGGTCAGCTCGTCGCGGGCGCTCTCGAGCACCTCCAGGGGCATGACGGCGGGGCCTGCAGAGAAGTTGTAAACACGCACGTAACACATTCTTTACCCGCGCTCGCGCGCGGGCGCCGGTGTGCAGCATGCGGACGCCTGGCGGCGTCCGCATGCTCAGGTGAGCGTCAGCGTGCGCGCGACGGCGAGCGCGACCAGCAGCACCGCGAAGGCCGCGATCGCGGCCCACCCCCAAGGCTTGCGACGGGCGCCGAGCATGATGGCCCCCAGGATCGCCCCGCCGGCGAGCCCGCCGAGGTGCCCCTGCCAGGAGATGCCGGGCACGAGCAGGGTGATCGCGACGTTGAGGCCGATCCACACCAGCACCGACTGCACGTTACCCCCGAGCCGCCACACCAGGAGGGCGAGCGCGCCCATCAGGCCGAACACCGCCCCGGACGCCCCCAGCGTCACCACGTCGGTGCCCGCGAGCCAATACACCGCGACCGAGCCCGCGAGCGCCGAGACGAAGAAGGTCGCGAGGTAGCGCGCCCGCCCGACGATGGCTTCGAGCTGGGGGCCGAGCACGACGAGCGCCAGCATGTTGAAGGCGAGGTGCATGGGCGCCTCGTGCGTGAAAGCGTTCGTGAGGAGCTGCCACCACGCGCCGTCGGCCAGGCCGGGCGCGTACGTGCCGCCCTGAACGAGGCACGCCGCCTCCGGCACGCCGATGTAGGCGCCCGCCCCGGTCACGCACGCCGGCCGGACGTGCAGCGCCAGGAACGACAGCAGCGGGCTCCGGACGCCCCCGCCCAGCGTGATGCCCAGCCAGATCGCGATGTTGATGGCGGCGAGCACGCTCGTCACGACACCGGGCACCGCCGCCCGCCGCGGGCGCGGCTGCCGGACGGTCTGCGTGGCGGCGGCGAGGCATTCGGGGCAATGGACGCCGACCGAGGCGTCCGTCGTGCATTCGGGGCACACCGGTCGGCCGCACCGCTGACACCTGATCGCCGTCGCCCGGTCGGGGTGGCGGTAACAGGCGTAGTACTGCGGGCCTGGGTCATACTGGGGGCCGGGTGGCGGCGGCTGTGCGTCCACGGCTGACACCCTAACCCTCGCCTCAAAGCGGCGGCGTCCAGGGGTGGGCCGAAGCCGCTGATCGGGCGGAAAAGTGCACACGAAAGGGTGATTCGGCCCTTGCCCCCGCATGAAACGATGTGCTAATGAAGGGCCCGGGCGCGCGCGATCGACGGATCGCGGTCATCGGTGCGGGACCGCGGGCGTTTTTCGCCGTCGAGCGGCTCGTCGCTCGCGGTCGCGCGGCGTCGACCAGGGCTCGCGTGCGCATCGACGCGTTCGACCCGGCCCCGGCCGGCGCGGGTGAAGAATACGACGTCGCCCAGCCCGACTACCTGCGCCTCACCATTCCCGCGGGGCTCGTCGACGCCTGGGTGCGCACGGGCGAGACGCCGAGCCCGGAGGGTGAGGTCGCCTTCGGAGGGTGGCTTCCCCCGGCCGGCGACGGCTGGCGGTACGACGTGTTTCCGCCGCGCGCGCTGGTGGGCCAGTACCTCTGTGACGCCGGGTCGCGGTTACGGGACCAACTCCCCGGGGGCTGGGAACTCGTCCATCACGGCCGCCGCGTGTCGTCGCTCGTACCCTGCGAAGGCGGGCGGTGGTCGGTGCACGGCACGTACTACGACGAGGTCCTGGTGTGCTCGCGGCTGGGGGCGTCCTGGAGCGGATCGCTCCAAGGCCACTGGTCGGACTCGAAGCCCCTCATCGGCGATCCGTCGCCGGTGGGGCTCCGGCTGGGGGAGCGGCAGATCCGGGCGGGGGCGAGCGTCGGCGTCCGAGGGGCGGGGCGCACGTTCCTGGATGTCCTGCTGGCCCTCACCGAGGGCCGCGGCGGGGTGTTCGAGCCGGGCGGGCGTCCGCATCGCATGGTGTACCGGCGGTCGGGCCGCGACGTCGCGGTCGTCTACCCCTTCTCCCGGACGGGGCGCTTCCCGGAGGTCGTGCCGACCCCCGACGCGGTGCCCGCCCACGCCGGCCTCGACGAGGCCCGCCACGACGCGCTGGTGAGCATCGCGGCGTCCGGTGAAGACGCCGATCGCACCGAGCGGATCGCCCTGGAGACGGCGCGCCTCTACCTCGAACGGGCGCGGGCCGCGTCGGGGGCGCCGATCTCCCACGACGAGGCGCGCGTCGCCGTCGACGACTGCTTCGCCCAGCTCCATCGGACCGCCCTCGAGCGCGGGCTCGATCCGCGCGTCGAGCTGGAGCGGTCGGTCCGGGTCGCGCTCGGCGAGGAGCCGCTCGGGCCCGAGTGGGCGCTCGGTCAGGCCTGGCGCGACCTGCACCTGGCCATGTCGGCCCAGTTCACCCGAGCGGGCGCGGGGGCGGACGCGCGGCGTCCCTTCTGGGAATGCGCCGTGGTCATGCAGCCGCTCACCTTCGGGCCCGCGCCGATCAACGGCGTGAAGTTGCTCGCGCTGATCGCGGGCGGCGTGGTCGACCCGCGCTCGCTCGTGGGGCCGTCCCTGGACGCCGGCGGGGTGTCGTGGCCCGACACGCTGGTGATGCCGGAACCGCGCATCGACGTCATCGTGGACGCGGTCGGTCCGCCGCCCGGCTACCGGGAGCAGCGGCAGGAACTGCTCGACCGGCTCGTCGAGGAGGGGCATGTGCGCCTCGCCGAGGGCCGCGCCGGGATCGAGATCACCGAGGACGCCCGCGCGGTCGGCCGGGACGGGTCCCCCACCCCAGGTCTGTCGTGCCTGGGCCGGCTCGTCGAGGACGTCGAGATCGGCGACCAGGTGCTCGTGCGCCAGCCCGACGACGTGGCCGAGCGGTGGGCGTCCCGGATCGCCTCTGGATGGTTCTGAGCCGCCCACCCGGAGGGCGGACGGCTCAGAGACGGCGGCTCGAAACTCGAGGAAAACTGAGGATCAGTACCAGTTGTGCGCCTTGCGGAACGTGAGGGCCTGGCAGGGCGTGCCGTACCGGTCCTGGATGTAGCCGAGGCTCCACTTGATTTGGGTGGCCGGGTTGGTCTTCCAATCGGCGCCGGCGGAGGCCATCTTCTTGCCCGGCAGGGCCTGCGGAATGCCGTACGCGCTCGAGGTCGGGTTGTCGGCGTCCACCTTCCATTCCGACTCGGCCATGATGATCGTGTTGTAGCAAGCGAACTGGTTCGCGCCCCAGTTGTACTTGTTCTGCATCATCTGCTTGGCGATGCCGCGCGGGTCTTTCGTGGACGCCGAGTAGCCGAGCGTCGCGGCCTGCTTCGCCTGGTCGGCGGCGGCCTTCTTGGCAGCCGCTGCCGCGGCGGCGTCGGCGGCCGCCTTCTTCGCGGCGGCGTCGCGCCGCGCCTGCTCTTGCGCGGCGCGCTGCTGCGCCTGGATGCTGCGGGCCTGACCCTCCAGCGCCTTCTGGCGGACGTTGAGCGCGTCCAAATCGGCGGCGCTGATCGCGGGGCGCTCGGTGCCGCGGCTGAGCGTGGCGGCGTCGCGAAGCACAGGATCGGGGGTGGTCGCCTCCAGCGGAGCCGTCACCGGCACCTGCTGGTCGGTGGTCGCTGCGGCGGCGCTCACGCCGAACCCGGCGACGGTCGTGGCAGTCAGGGCGAGCGAGGCGAGGATGACGCGGGTTCTCTTTGTTTCGAGCACGAAACTTAGTTTT
>CALMAD010000173.1 GCA_937859105.1 uncultured Propionibacteriaceae bacterium | reverse complement strand
CTCCGGATCGGCGTTCTGCAGCATCCGGAACCGCAGCTCCTGCTCGTGGTACTTCCGCAGGGGCACGCGCGGCCGCGGCGAGTCGAGCAGGAACGGGTTCTTGCCCTCCATGCGCAGCTCCGGGTTGAACCGGATGAGCGGCCAGTGGCCGGACGCCACCGCGTTGTACTGCTGGTCGAGCCCGCCCTTCATGTCGATGCCGTGCGCGATGCAGTGGCTGTAGGCGAGGATCAGCGACGGCCCGTCGTAGGCCTCCGCCTCGCGGAACGCCTGCAGCGTCTGCTGCGGGTCGGCGCCCATCGCGACGCGGGCGACGTACACGTTGCCGTACGCGATGGCCTGCATGGCCAGGTCCTTCTTGTGGGTCTCCTTGCCGGCGGACGCGAACTTCGCGACCGCGCCCATCGGCGTCGACTTGGACGCCTGGCCGCCGGTGTTGGAGTAGACCTCGGTGTCGAGCACCAGGACGTTGATGTTGCGGCCCGACGCCAGCACGTGGTCGAGGCCGCCCGACCCGATGTCGAACGCCCAGCCGTCGCCGCCGACGATCCAGACCGACCGGCGCAGCAGGTGATCGCACACCGACCGCAGGTCTTCGACCTGGAGCCGTTGGGCGTCCGTCAACTCCGGCAGCTCGGCCGTCGCGTAGGCCGACAGTGACGTGGTCATCTGATTCGGCACGGCGTAGGCGTCCTCGCCGCGGTGGACGCCCGAGAGCACGTCGTCCAGGTACACCTTCAAGATGTCGAGACGGGCCCGCTGGTAGGAGAGCTCCGACTCGTACAACTGCGGGGCGTCCAGGATCTCGTCGGCCTGCTCGCCACCCACGATGTCGCGCAGTTGTTCGAGCCGCTGGCGGGCCAACTGCACCTGCAGGTCGGCGGCGAGGCGCATCCCGAGGCCGAACTCCGCGTTGTCCTCGAACAGGGAGTTCGACCACGCGGGGCCGCGTCCGTACTTGTTGGACGCCCACGGCGTCGTCGGCTGGTTGCCGCCGTAGATCGAGCTGCAGCCGGTCGCGTTCGCGACCGTCGCGCGGCCGCCGAACAGCTGGGTGAGCAGCTTCACGTACGGGGTCTCGCCGCAGCCGGTGCACGCGCCCGAGAACTCGAACAACGGCTCCAGGTATTGGACGCCGCGCACGTTCGCGAAGTCGACGCGGCTGCGGCGGTTGACCGGGATCGTCTCGAAGAACGCGACGTTCTTCTTCTGCTCGGTCCGGTCGAGCACCGGGGCCAGGTTGATGGCCTTGCGCTGGCCGCCACCGCCGATCGGCTTCACCGGGCACGCCGAGACGCACAGCCCGCAGCCGGTGCAGTCCTCGGCGTACACCTGCAGGGTGTACTGGGCCTTCGGCAGGCCGGCCGCGTTGAGCGGCGCGGTCTCGAACTGCTCGGGGGCACCCTCGAGGGCCGTGTCGGGGTAGTACTTGGCGCGGATCACGGCGTGCGGGCAGACGAACGCGCAGTTGCCGCACTGGATGCAGGCCTCCGGATCCCAGACAGCGATGATGTCGGAGATGTTCCGCTTCTCGTACTTCGTCGTGCCCGACGGGTACGTGCCGTCGATGGGCAGCGCCGAGACGGGCAGATCGTCACCCGTGTCGGTCAGCATCGCGGCCGTGACCTCGCGGACGAACTGCGGCGCGTAGTCGGGCACCGGTGCGAGGTGTTTCTCGTCGCTGACCGGCGCGTCGGGGACCTCGACGTGATGCAGATCGGCGACCGCGGCGTCCACGGCGTTCTTGTTCTTCTGAACGACGTCTTGCCCGCGGCGTCCGTACGTCTTCTCGATCGAGTCCTTGACCGCGGCGATCGCCTCGTCGCGCGGCATGACGCGGCTGATGGCGAAGAAGCAGGTCTGCAGGACCGTGTTCGTCCGGTTGCCCATACCGGCCTTGCGCGCGACCGCGTTGGCGTTGATCACGTAGAGGTCGATGTCGAGGTCGATGATGCGCTGCTGCATGGTGCGCGGGAGGCGTCCGAAGACCTCGTCCGCCGGGTAGGGCGAGTTCAGCAGAAGCACCGTGCCCTTGCTGGCGTACTTGAGGACGTCGACGCGCTGGAGGATCGACCAGTGGTGGCACCCGATGAACCCGGCCGCCTGCAGCAGGTACGGCGCCTGGATCGGCTTGGGCCCGAAGCGCAGGTGCGAGACGGTGCGTCCGCCGGACTTCTTGGAGTCGTACACGAAGTAGCCCTGGGCGTACGTGCCGTCCTGGTGGCCGAGGATCTTGATCGTGTTCTTGTTCGCGCCCACCGTGCCGTCGGAGCCGAGGCCGTAGAAGACGGCGCGGACCGTCTCCGGGTCTTCGACGTCGAGGTCGGCCGGGTAGGGCAGCGACAGGTGCGTCACGTCGTCGTTGATGCCGATGGTGAAGCGTGGACGCGGCCGGTCGAGGGACAACTCGTCGAAGATGCCCGCGACCATGCCGGGGGTGAACTCCTTGCTCGACAGGCCGTAGCGGCCGCCGATCATGATCGGCAGCGAGGAGCGATCGCCGGTGGCGAAGGCCTCGCCCAACGCCGAGCTGACGTCGAGGAACAGCGGCTCGCCCCCGGACCCCGGCTCCTTCGTACGGTCGAGGATCGCGACCTTCTTCGCGGTCTCGGGGATCGCGGCGAGGACGTCCTCCGTCGGGAACGGCCGGTACAGGCGGACCAGGACGACGCCGACCTTCTCGTCCTGCTTCAGCAGGTAGTCGACGGTCTGCTGGACGGTCTCGTAGCCGGAGCCCATGATGACGATCACGCGCTCGGCGTCGGGAGCCCCGTGGTACTCGACGAGGTGGTACTCGCGGCCGGTGAGGTCGGCGAACTCCTTCATCGCCTGGCTCACGATGCTCGGCGTCGCGTTGTAGTACGGGTTGACGGTCTCGCGGCCCTGGAAGTACGTGTCGGGGTTCTGCGCGGTGCCGCGGATATACGGGTTCTCGGGGGAGAGCGCGCGCCGGCGGTGGGCGAGCACGAGCTCCTCGGGCACGTACTCGCGCAGCTCGTCGTCCGACAGGCGGATCAGCGTGTTCAGCTCGTGGCTGGTGCGGAAGCCGTCGAAGAAATGCATGAACGGGACGCGGCTGCGCAGCGTTGCCAACTGGGCGACGGCGGCCAAGTCGTGGGCTTCCTGGACGCTGACGCTCGACAGCAGCGCGAAGCCGGTCTGGCGCACGGCCATCACGTCTTGGTGGTCGCCGAAAATCGACAGGGCCTGCGCGGCCAGCGACCGCGCGGCCACGTGCCACACCGTCGAGGTGAGCTCGCCGGCGATCTTGTACATGTTGGGGATCATCAGCAGGAGACCCTGGGACGCCGTGAACGTCGTCGAGAGCGCGCCGCCCTGCAAGGCGCCGTGCAGCGCCCCGGCCGCGCCCGCCTCGGACTGCATCTCGATGACGGTCGGGACGGTGCCGTAGACGTTCTTGAGGCCCTTGCCGGCCCACTCGTCGGCGAGCTCGGCCATCGTCGAGCTCGGGGTGATCGGGTAGATCGAGCACAGTTCGTTCAGCCGGTAGGCGACGGACGCCGCAGCGCCGTTGCCGTCGATGATGTCTTTCGTCATGTCAGCGCTCCGCAATCATTTCAATGGCGTGGACCGGGCACTGTTCGTAGCACGCAGCACACCCGGTGCATTTCTCGTAGTCGTAGCGGTAGCGGAAGCCCTTGCCGAGCTTGATCACCGCGTCTTCGGGGCAAGCGCCCAGGCAGCCGTCGCACTCCATGCAGTTGCCGCAGGACAGGCAGCGGCCCGCCTCGACGTGCGCCTGGTCGGGTGAGAGGCCGCCGACGATCTCGTCGAAGTCGGTGATGCGCTCGGTCGGCTCGAGCTCGGGCTGGTCGTTACGGCGGTGGTCGCCGAAGTACCAGACGTTGAGCTTGTCGAACGTGGCGAGGGCGTGCTTGGGGCGGTCGGGGGAGACCCGGCTGTCGAGCCAGGCGTCGATGTTGCGCGCGGCGCGCTTGCCGTGGCCGACGCCGACCGTGACCGTGCGCTCGCTGGGCACGGCGTCGCCGCCGGCGAAGATGCCGGGGACGTCGGTCATGAGCGTGCGCGGGTCGACCTGCAGGACGTCGCGGTCGAACCGCATGCCGGGGATCTTGCGCAGGAAGTTGGAGTCGGTCTCCTGGCCGATGGCGAGGATGACGGTGTCGGCCTCGAGCTTCTCGTACTGGCCGGTGCCGCGGGGCTTGCCGTTCTCGTCGAGCTCCATGATCTCGACCGTGAGGTCCTTGTCGTCCATGGCCTTGATCGTGCGCAGCCAGTTCATCTTGACGCCCTCGCGCTCGGCGCCCTCCATCTCCTCGACGTGGGCGGGCATCTGCTCCTGCGTGCGGCGGTAGATGATGATCGAGTCGTCGGCGCCCAGGCGGCGGGCGACGCGGGCGGCGTCCATGGCCGTGTTGCCGGCGCCGTAGATGGCGACGCGCTTGCCGATCTCGGGGCGATTGCCCGAGGCGACGTCGCGCAGGAACGTGACGGCGTCGACCATGTGGCCGGCGTCCATGTTCGGGATGTCGACGCGCTTGGACAGGTGCGCGCCGATCGCCACGAAGACGGCGTCGAAATCGCCCTCGGCCTGCTCGGCGAGCAGGTCGTCGATCTTCGTGTTGCAGGTGATGACGACGCCCAGCTCGACGAGCCGGGCCACCTCGGCGTCCAGCACCGCGCGGGGGAGGCGGTACTCGGGAATGCCGTAGCGCATCATGCCGCCGGGCTCCGCCATGGCGTCGCGGATCTCGACCTCGTGGCCGCGGACCGCGAGCTGGTAGGCCGCCGACAGGCCCGAGGGGCCGGCGCCGACGACGAGCACCCGGCGTCCGGATTTGCGGCGGGGCTTCGGGAACTGCCAGTTGTTCTCGATGGCGAGGTCGCCCAGGTATCGCTCGACCGAATGGATCGAGACCGCGCCGTCGAGATAGGCGCGATTGCACGACGTTTCGCAGGGGTGGTAGCAGACGCGCCCGTGAATGGCCGGGAACGGGTTGTTCTTCACGAGTTCGCGCCACGCGGCCTCGTCCTCGTTTGCGATCACCAGCCGCAGCCATTCCTGAATGTTCTCCCCCGCGGGACAAGCGTTGTTGCACGGGGGAAGGAGGTCCAGGTAGACCGGCATGCGCGTCCGAGTGGGTCCGGTAAAGCCGATCTCCTGGCCAATGGGCAATGCAGTCAGATCATGGCGGTCCGAGGTCATCGGTAACCCTCCGCTCTAGGTGGTGTGCGCGTGTCACACTACTGCCGGTAGTAGTGCTTCGCGGGCGGTTCGGACAGATCCCCTCCTCAAGGACTCGTGGGGAGTTCCGTGGCACTCGGCCACCCGACATGAGGGGGTTGGACGCCAGACATGATCTGGCCCGCCCGCCCGTGTGCACCGTCGCGCCGGACCGGGAGCCGGCTGGAAAGGAATGACCATGAAGACCAAGCCAGCCAAGATCGTCGGCATCGTCTCCTACCTCGCGGGCCTCATCATGATCGTGGCGGGCGTCGCCACGTGGGCGGTGGTGTCGGTGAACCTGAACGAGCAGCGCATCACCGTGGCCGCCGACTCGCCGATGCTCGCCGGGGCGACCGTCGGGGACCCGTTCACCGCCTACGCGCAGGCGCAGATCATCAACACGCACGCCGAGCACGCCACGGACGGCAAGACGTACGCCGAACTGGGCGCCGAGCAGGCCCAGGTGCGCGCCGAGGCGGAGGCCGCGGGCATCAAGGACATCACGTCGACCGACCCGGCCGTCGTCGTGCAGGACCAGGCTGCCAGCCCCCAGTACACCGAGCTGAAGAACCGCTACCAGGCGCTGACGGCCCAGCGGACGACCGCGATGAACGCCTCGTTCCTGCGCGCGTCGCTGTTCACGTCGGTCGTCGCGTACGGCGTCGCGGCGCTCGTGGTCGCGCTCGGAATCTGGGCGCTGCTCGTCGGCTGGGCCCTGCGCGGGCTCGCGTCCGCGCCGGCGCCGGCCGTGGTGCCTCCCGCCACCGACACCGCCGCCGAGGACGCCGGGGCGGTGTGAGGGGCGTCCCCACGCGCGCGTTCGCGGGCCGGGACGGCCGCGGAGGCGTCCAGGAGGGTTTCGCCTATTCTGGCCGCCTATGGCTGAGTCAACGGGCGTTCTGGCACGCGTGATCACCGTCTCCGACAGGAGCGCGGCCGGCCTGCGTCCGGACGCCTCGGGCCCGGCCGCCGCCGACGCCCTGCGGGCAGCGGGCTACGTGCCGAGCGTGGCCGTCGTCCCCGATGGGGCGGACGCCGTGGCCGCGGCCCTGCACGACGCGCTGGCGTCCGGGGCGCGGCTCATCGTGACGACCGGCGGAACCGGCGTGGGGCCGCGCGACCTCACGCCCGAAGGCACGCGCGGCGTCCTGAACGTCGAGGTGCCCGGCATAGCCGAGGCCGTCCGCCGGCGCGGGCAGGAGGCGTCCCCGCACGGCGTCCTGACGCGCGGGCTGGCCGGGGTCGTCCGGCCGGGCGACGCCAGCGCCGAGGGCGCCCTGATCGTGAACCTGCCCGGCAAGCCCGCGGCAGTCGCCGAGGGGCTCGAGGTCGTCCTGCCGCTGGCCCCGCACCTGCTCGATCAACTGCAGGGGGGCGATCACTGATGCCGGTGCTCCGCGCCGCAATCGGCGAGGGTCCGCTGGACGCCGCCGCCCTCTCCGCGCTCGTCGACGGCCCCTCGGCGGGGGCGGTCGTGACATTCGTCGGGCAGATCCGCGACCACGACCCGGAGGCGTCCGGCGTCGTCACGGGCATCTCGTACACGCACCACCCGGACGCCGCGGCGATCCTCGCGCGGCTGGCCGAGGGTTTGCTCGCCGAGCGCGACCCGCGCGGCGAGGCGTCCCTGGTCGTGGAGCACCGGGTGGGGCGGCTCGCCGTCGGCGACCTGGCGCTCGTCGCCGCCGTCGCGACTCCGCACCGGGCCGAGGCGTTCGCGCTGTGCTCCGAGCTGGTGGAGCGCGTGAAGGCCGAGGTGCCGATCTGGAAGCAGCAGTTCACCGCCGACGGGCGGCACGTGTGGTCGGGGCTGGCGGATCGTTCGGCGCCGGGAGACGCGCACGATGGGTGAGGGACGCCGTCCGCTGCCGCTGCTCGTCGACGGGCACGGCCGGGAGCACCGCGACCTGCGCATCTCGCTCACCGACCACTGCAACCTGCGCTGCACCTACTGCATGCCCGCGGAGGGCGTCCCGTACCTGCCGCGGTTCTCGCTGCTGAACCTGACGGAGTTGCTGCGGGTCGTCCGCATCGCGGTGGACGCCGGCATCACCGAGGTGCGGCTGACGGGCGGCGAGCCGCTGCTGCGTCCGGACATCGTCGACATCGTCAGCGGGATCGCCGCGATCGAGGGGCCGTCGGGTCCCGTCGAGGTCTCCATGACGACCAACGGAACCGGGCTGGCGCGCCTCGCGCGTCCCCTCGTGGACGCCGGGCTGGCCCGGGTGAACATCTCGCTAGACACGCTGCGTCCCGACCGCTTCAAGGAGATGACGCGGCGCGACCAGTTCGAGCACACGATCGAGGGCATCGCGGCGGCGTCCGAGGCGGGGCTGTCGCCGGTGAAGATCAACTCGGTGCTGATGCGCGGTCAGAACGACGACGAGGCGGTCGACCTGCTCGCGTGGGCGCTCGAGCGCGGGCACGAGTTGCGGTTCATCGAGCAGATGCCCCTGGACGCGGGCCACACCTGGACGCGCGCGGGCATGGTGACCGCCGACGAGGTGCAGGCCGCGCTCGAAAAGGAGTACACGCTCGAGGCGCTCCCCGGGCGGGGCGCGGCCCCGGCCGAGCGGTACCTCGTGGACGGCGGGCCCGCGACAGTCGGGATCATCGCGTCGGTCACGCGGCCGTTCTGCGGGTCGTGCGACCGCATCCGGCTCACCGCCGACGGGCAGTTGCGGAACTGCCTGTTCGCGACCACCGAGGCCGACCTCCGGACGCCGCTGCGCACCGGGGCGTCCGATGAGGAGCTGGCGGGGCTGATCAGGGCGAACCTGGCGGCCAAGCTGCCAGGCCACGGGATCAACGAGCCCGGGTTCCTGCAGCCGCCGCGTCCGATGAGTTCGATCGGCGGGTAGGGCGCCGGCGGGTAGGGCGCCGGCCTACCGCGTCACCCGGACGACCCCGTGGGCGCCCCGCTCGGCGTCCACCATGATGTGGCTCACCACCGGGTAGTGGCCCGCCTCGGGGAACGTCAGCTCCACGAACCCGCCCTGCGCCGGCTGGAGCCCGAGCGCCTGCGAGCCGCCCCCGGATTCGCCGAACGCCCCGCGTCCGTTGCGCAGTCGGTAGGCGCCCTCCAGGTACACGGTGTCGAACTGCCCGCCGACGATGTGGAACGACGACGCCCGGCTGGGGCCGGCGTCCAGCACCCAGAACCGCACGCGCTCGCCGACCTTCGCCGCGAACGGCTGCTGGTCGTACTGGTTCGCGATGCCGTTGAACACGACCCGGTCGGGGGTCTCGGCGACGACCTTCTCGGCGTTCACCTCGGCGGCGTCCGCCTGGCCGGTGGCCGCGCCGAGGTACACCTCCGACTGCACGAGCACGTACGAGCGGTCCACCCGCGGCAGGTTCGGCGGCTCGATGACGACCGCGCCGTGCATGCCCGCAGCGATGTGGCTGCTCATGGGGGCGGTCGAGCAGTGGTACATCCAGATGCCGGCGCGGTTCGCGGTGAAGCGGTACACGAGGCTCTCCCCGGACGCGATCGTCCGCATGGGCTGGTCCGGCGCGAGCGCCCCGGCGTGGAAGTCGATCGAGTGCCCGATCGTGCCGTCGTTGACGATGGTGACCTCGAAGACGTCCCCGACGCGGCCGTGCAGGGTCGGCCCGACGCCGGCGCCGCCGAACGTCCACCGCTTCTGCCAGACGCCGGGAGCGACCTCGAGCGGCACCTCGGTGACCTTGAGCGTCACCTTGCGCACCTTCTCGTTCGTCAGCGGCGGCAGCGCCGGGTCGATCGTCCTCGACAGGGACGCCGCCGGCCCGGCCGGCGCCCCGTGCGCCGAGTGGTCGGCTGCGTTCGAGGCCCCGGACGCCGTCGGTGCGGCCGCGGCGGCCCCGGTTGGCGCGCCGGTGACGTTCACGTCGAACACCATGCCCATCTGCCGGTGGCCGGGCACCGTGCACCAGCCCTGGATCGACGACGACATGACCCCGGCGTCCAGCTCGACGGTCTCGCCGGGCGCGAGCCGCGGCGTCTTCGTCGAGCCGATGGCGAGGTCGTGGGCGGTCGTGGAGTCGGCGTTCGTCAGGACGACCACCAGCCGGTTCCCTGCCGGCACGTCCACCGACGACGGCTCGAAGCTCATCCCGATCGCCCGCACCTCGACGCGCGTCGTCTGCCCCGTCGCGGCCACCCCCGCGGACGCCTGCTGCCCCGTCAGGCTCGCCGGCAGCCCCGCGGCGGCCGGGTCGACGCCCACGCCGACCGTCACGGCCAGCACGAGGGCGGTGAGCGCGGCGACGAGCTGGCCGCCCGACCAGATGGACGCCCGATGGGGCGTCACCTCCCGGCGCCGCGGCGGAGCGTCCGCGGACTCGGCCTTGGCGGACTCGGCCGTCGCGGACTCGGCCTTCGCGAGGAGCGCGCGCCGCGCCGCGACCGACGCCCGGACGCCGCGCAGCATCAGGGGGATGAACGCGGCCAGCGCGGCCAGCACGACGACCGACGTCGTCACCTTCACCCAGCTCGGGGTCGGCAGGGCCCACAGCAGCAGGCCGCCGTTGATGCCGCCGAGCCGCAGGGTCGCGCCCTTGTCGAACCACTCCTGCCCGGCCCGGACGACCGACGGTCCGCCGCCCATCACGGACGGCATCAGGTACGACAGCGCCCCGGTCAGCAGTTGGGCGGCGAAACCGACCGCGAAGACGCCGGCCACGCGCGGGAAGGCGTTCGTGACCTCCGGCCACGAGGACGCCGTCGCCAGCACCCAGCCGACCCACGCCAGCGCGACGACCGCCCACCCGAGCGCGGCCAACACGGACGCCGACGCGAACTCCCGCGGCGGCTTCGCCTTCAGCGGCCGCAGCAACGCCCGGCCCCACCACAGCAGTGCGAGCAGGTAGTCCACGAGGCCGAGCAGGGCGACCCAGCGGAGCCCGACGAGCCCGCCGGCGGCCAGCAGCGCGACGCCGATCAGCAGCATCGGGAGGGCCTCGCGGGCGAGGCGCTCGGCGCGGTCGTCCATGCGGGTGCGGAGCATGGTGGGCCACAACGTGACGAGCGTGCCGGTGACGGTGAGCCCGATCCAGCCGAGCAGGTTCGTCATGGTGTGGGCGATGAGGAGGCGTCCGTGCCACTCGTCCGGCAGGCCCCACGCCAGCGCGGCGCCGAAGACCGCCCCGACGGGCAAGCACGCGGCGGCGGCCAGGTAGTAGTGGATCGTGATCCGGAACCGGTTGGGCAGCGCCCGCCGCAGCTCGACCCCGAGCTGGACGCCGTGCCAGATCACCGCGACGGCGACGGCCGTCGCGCCGGCGACCGTCAGCCACCACCACGTCGACGGGACGCCGACGAAGACGGCCAGCGCTCCGGCGGCCAGCAGGGCGAGGCGCCGGTTCTGGGCGGCGCGGCGCTCGGGGGTGTCGGCGACGCGCAGCAGGGTCGTCGCGAAGTGCTCGCTCCAGACCATCGCGGAGTGGGTCAGCGCGCCCAGCAGCACGAGGTGGATCATCAGCCAGGTCGCGCCGGGCACCCACTGGTGCGTCAGCGCGACGATGACCGCGCCGGCCAGCCACACCGTGCCCACCCGGTCGCGCAGCAGCGAGCCGCGGCGGGTCGCGCCACCGGGGCGTCCGGACGAAGGGCGACTCGCGGGAGCGGGAGAGTCGCCGGGGGTCGTGGGCATCATCGGGCGGTCACCACCAGGACGATCGAGGTCAACAGGAACAACAAGACGGCCGTCACCGTACCGATGGAGCCGAGCTGCCACAGCATCGAGCCGGTGACGTTGCCGGCGACGCGCAGGGCCAGGCTGACGTGCAGCCACACGAGCGGCACCCACGAGACGGGGCGGTAGGGCAGCGGCCGCCCGAGGACGGCCGGGAAGATGATCGGGGCGTGGGCCATCACCATCGAGATGCCGAAGCCGAGGAAGGTCGCGTGCACGACCGTGTCGTAGACGGCCTGCGTGGTGGCCGGCCCGGCGACGAGCCAGGTGCCGCCGGCGACGGCCAGCCAGACGTACCCGGCGAGCAGGGCCGCGCCGTTGTAGCGGCGTAGCCCCGACGTCCGGATCATGCGGCGGCCCACGTCGTCGCGCGCGAGCCAGCCGGCGACGACGAGCAGGATCGCGCCGACCGGGCGCGTCCCGACCGCCGGCCACAGCACGGCGGCCAGCGCGGACGCCGTCAGCGCGCCCGCCAGGGCGACGAGCCGCGGTGCCGCCCGCGGGCCGAGCGAGAGCTGGGCCATCTCGGCGCGCTCGGCGGCGATCGTCAAGACGATGAACCCCGCGAGGAGGGGCAGCAGCGCGGCGACGTCGGTCACCAGCCACAGGGACGCCGCGG
>CALMAD010000172.1 GCA_937859105.1 uncultured Propionibacteriaceae bacterium | reverse complement strand
GCGGGGCCCGAGCGGGAGAGGAGTGGTCAGGAGGCGGGGCCGTCCTTCTTCTCAGGGTCAGGGTCGGGCGCGGGGCCAGCCGGCCCGGCCTGCGGGGCGTCCGGATTCTGGCCGTACTGGCCGTACGGCTGCGCGCCGTACTCCGGGGCCTGGCTCTGCTCCACGGGCTGCTGGCCGTACTGCGGGTACCCGTGCTGGCCGCCCTGATACGCGGTCGCGCCGCCGGCGCCGTACCCGAGCTGCTGGGCCGGATCGACGCCGGGCATCTGGGCCGGCGCGCCCGGCTGCGGGCCGCGTCCGGCGAGCTGATCGCGGCCGAGCTGATCGAGGTACATGACCGTCCTGAACACCTGGTCGAACGGCGTGACCAGCAGCATCACGGCCAGCCAGACGATGGCGAGGATGACGCCCACCACGATCCCCGCGGCGCCCATGTTCTCGCCGCCGCCGGAGGCGCCCAGGAGGATGGCCACCGACACCAGGTACAGCAGGACGAGGACGACGCCGATCGCGATCGACTCCACGAAGGAGGTGAGGAAGAGCCGCCAGAAGTTGCCCTTGGTCATCTGCCACGAGCGGCCGAGCGAGGCGAAGCCGCTGCGCCCCTCGAGCCCGAGGATCGGCAGCAGGAACATCCACCGGACGCCCAGGTAGACCGAGACGACGATGACCGCCAGATACAGCAGGATCACCAGGCCGGCCACGCCACCGGCGCCGCTGCCGTCGCCGCGCCCGCTCGCGAGGCCGACCGCCCCGCCGACGATTCCGGCGAAGATGAGCCCGACCAGCAAGGCGGCGGCGTAGACCGCGATCAGCAGGACGAACACGCGGCCCATCACGCCCTTGGTGCGGGCCATCAGGTTGCCGGTCGACGACTCCCGCCCGGCGGCGATGTCGTAGGTGGCCACGCTCATCATGGCGAGCGCGCGGTACTCGAAGAGGGTCACGACGACCATCGCGACGAAGAACACCAGGACGCCGAGCACCACGCCGCCGACGGCGGCGTCACGGCCGCCCTGAGCGATCGGAATCATGGCGAGGGCGAAGATGAGGATGATGGCGACCATCAGGGCCATCGGCAGCAGCAGGATCGTGACGAACTGCAGCGGGCGCTTCTTGAGGATCGCGAAAGAGCTGGAGAAAATCGCGCCCATGTCCATCGGGCTTGGGCGCAACAGGGGTGTTGTCATGGCCGAAATGCTATTGATCGGCGGGTTCAGCCCCCTCGCGGCACACCCTGCGGGACGAGATGTTCACCGAGCGGACAGCCTGATAGGGATGCGCCTCGGCCCGAAGTCGCCCGGCTCGGTTTCGAACACCCCGGCGATCTCGGTCGCGCAGTGCGGGCAGCGCCCGCGGCCGTCCGTCACGTCGAGGTCGAACCGCAGCAGCGCGTACCAGTCCCGCTCGATGAGTGGGCGCGCGCAGCCGGGGCAGAACGTCGTGCCGCCGCGCCGGTCGTGCACGTTGCCCGTGTAGACGTACCGCAGCCCTGCGGCGAGCGCGATCTCGCGGGCGCGCATCAGCGTGGACGCCGGCGTCCGCGGCACGTGCCGCATCCGGTGGTCGGGGTGGAACGCCGAGAAGTGCAGCGGGACGTCGGGCCCCAACTCGCGCACCATCCAGGACGCCTGCGCGCGCAGCTCGTCGTCGGAGTCGTTGTGGCCCGGGATGAGCAGCGTCGTCACCTCGAGCCACACGTGGGTCTCGTGCCGCAGGTACGTGAGCGTGTCGAGGACGGGCGCGAGGCGTCCGCCCGTCACCCGCCGGTAGAAGTCGTCGTCGAACGCCTTCAGGTCGACGTTTGCGGCGTCCATCCCGGCGAAGAAGTCGTTTCTGGCTTCGGGATTCACGTAGCCCGCGGTCACCGCGACGTTGTTCAGCCCGCGTGCGCGGCAGGCCCGCGCGACGTCGAGCGCGTACTCGGCGAAGATCACCGGATCGTTGTAGGTGTACGCGACCGACGCGCAGCCGTTGCCGGACGCCGCCCGCGCGATCTGCTCCCCGGACGCCTCGTCGGCCAGGCGGTCCATCTCGCGGGAGGTCGAGATGTCCCAGTTCTGGCAGAACTTGCAGCCCAGGTTGCAGCCGGCCGTGCCGAACGAGAGCACCGACGTGCCCGGGTGAAAGTGGTTCAGCGGCTTCTTCTCGATCGGGTCGATGCAGAAGCCCGAGCTGCGGCCGTCCGTGGTGAGGACGAGGCGTCCGCCCGCGTTCGCACGCACGAAGCAGAAGCCGCGCTGGCCGTCGCGCAGCCGGCACTCGCGCGGGCACAGGTCGCACTGGAGGCGGCCGTCGGCGAGCGGATGCCAGTAGCGCGCCGGCGCCCCCGACAAGGCCTCGCCCGTCACGTCTCCTCCTCCCACGCCGAGACGGTGTACCGCTCGAGCCGGGTGCTGGACGTCCACTTGCCGATCGGCAGGCCGGCCTTGCGCTGCAGGTGCGCGAGGAACTCGGCCGGGTCGCTCAGTTGCTCCCACACCTGCGGCAGGAAGGTGCCGCGGCGGCGTCCGTCGGACAGGATCGCGCCGTCCACGTGCGGCCGCAGCGCGGCCAGCGCCTCCGTAGTCGAGCGCGCCTCGACCGGCTCGGGCGGCGACAGCACCGACACCTCGATGCGGACGCCGGCGAGCTCGTCGCGCCGCAGCGGCTGGAACCGCGGGTCGCGCAGGGCCGCGGCGAGGGCGTTCTCCCGGACGTCCTCCCCCAGCGGCCGGTGGGCCTGCAGCGAGCCGATGCAGCCGCGCAGGCGTCCGGACGCCGTCAGCGTCACGAACGCCGCCCCCGGCGCGGCGAGCCAGGCCGGTTCGTCGACGACGGGCCGCTCCGCGCGGCCCTCCAGCCGCGCGGTGATCGCCTCGCGCGCCAGGGGCAGCAGGACGCCGCCCGCGTCGGCCGGGACGCTCATGACTCCTCCTCTCCGGACGCCCCCTCGCGGAGGGCAAACGACGCATACCCGACGACCCGCTGCTTGTCACCGGCCGTGTCGCCGGAATTGCAGGCACCCAGCAACTCGGGCGCGAGACCGCGGCGGCGGGCGACCTCCAGCAGGCCGTTCAGCGGGCGCGCCCCGCACGCCCGGCGGGGGTCGATCGGCCCGGCGACGTCGAGGACCTTCTCGATCGTCTCGGCGTCCACCGCGTTCGCGCGGTCGTAGGTGAGGTAGTGCGACAGGTCGGTGCTCACGACGACGAGCGTCTCGGGGCCGCCCCACAGCGCCTCGATCACGTCGGCGACCACGGCGGGGGGCGCGTCGCCGACCGCGAGGGGGACGAGCTCGAACGAGTCCAGGATCACCTGGAGGAACGGCACGTGCACCTCGAGGGAGTGCTCGAGCGGGTGGACGTCGGGGCTCGTCGCGACGTGGGGCAGGCCCCCGGCGGCGGCGACGGGCACGTCGCCGAGCGGCGTCCGGAAGGCGCGGGCGCCCGGGAGCGCGAGCCCGCGGGTGGCGACGCGGTGGCACGGCCCGAGCAGGACGACGCGGCGCACCTCGTCGCGGCGACGCTCGGCGTCGGCGTAGGCCAGCGCGGCGGTCGACCCCGAGTAGACGTAGCCCGCATGCGGGGCGACGATCGCCTTCGGCGCGGGCAGGTCGGCCTCGACGCTGGTGCGGGCCTCGTCGAGGAAGCCGTCGATCTGACGGCGGAGCGTGGCGGGGTCGGCGGGGTAGAACGACCCGGCGACCGCGGGATGACGGACGGCATGCATGGCGGGCCTCCCGGGCAACGGTGCTTGCCGACCAGGGTACGTCGAACGTCCTCCGCCCGGCAGACCCGTCGGGGTGGCCGGTGATGCCCTCCCCCCGGAAGGATGTTGTTGCGCACCCTCGGTGTTTGCGCGACAACCGTCGCTAACATGCTCGTGCGGGGCGCCCGGCTGGTTAGGGTACGCGCGATCCGACCGATCATCCCGAAGGGCCTGGCATGCGCTCATCTGCTCCACTCGGACGCCTCGCCGCGGCCGTCGTTTCGGTCGCCCTCTCGTGTGGCCTGGCACTCGGCTCACCCGTGGCGGCGGCCGCCACGGTGCCGCCCGAACTCGACCCGACGCCAGGGCCGGCGTCGGGGCCGCCCAGCGTCGCGCCGCCGGCGGCCATGCCCTCGGCGGGGGAGCCGATCCCGGCGCCGGCACCGACGACCTCCGCCCGCAGCATCCCCCAGCCACGCGCGCAGGGCGACCTGGTGACGCCCGACCGGCCGCCGGCGGCGTCCGGGTGGATCACGAGCCGGGAGTGGAACATCACGCCGGCACGCGACAAGGTTCCCCCGCGGCTGCCGGTGTTCGCGCGCGACGTCGCGCTGACCAAGCCGGCGGCGTCCGCCCGGCTCACGATCGCGGGGCTCGGCCTGTACGCGCCGACGATGAACGGGGCGGCGGCGTCCTCGGCGGTGCTGCAACCGACGCAGTCGCGGTTCGAGAAGTCGGTCGAGTACCGCACCTACGACGTCACCCGCCTGGTCAGCCAGGGGACGAACCGCGTGGGCGTCCGGTTGGCGGGCGGGGTGTACAACGAAGTCCGGACGCCGGGTCGCTACACCAAACTCGTGCACCTCGGCGGCCCGCTCGGGTTCACGGCGCGGCTGGACGTCCGGTACTCGGACGGCACCGCCCAGAGCTGGGACACGTCGTCGGGGTGGTGGACGCGTCCGGCCGGCACGACGCTGTCGGACTGGTACGGCGGCGAGGACTACGACGCCCGCGCCGAGCCGGTCGGCTGGGAGCGGCCGGCGTCCGCGCTGACGACGGCGGGCGGCTGGCGTCCGGCGGTCGTCGCGAACATCTCCCGCTCGATCGCGCTCTTCCCGCAGACGATGCCCCCGGTCGTCGCCAAGACGCCCGTCGCGGCGAAGTCCGTGACGAAGCTGGCCGACGGGTCATCGGTCGTCGACTACGGGCGCTACGTCACCGGCCAGCCGCGCCTCTCGCTCACGGCGCCCTCCGGCACGTCGATCCGGCTGTACCCGGCCGAGCGGGTCAAGGGCGGCGTCCCGGACCAGTCCACGATCCTCGCCGGCTCGAAGAACCCCGTCTACGACCAGTACACGTTCGCCGGGCGCGGCCGCGAGGAGTGGAACCCGCAGTTCGTCTACCACGGCTTCCGCTACCTGCGCGTGACCGGTGCCTCGGCGCTGAGCCTGTCCGCGGCGAACTTCTCGGCCGTCCCCGTCGGGCCGGACCTGCGGGTGACGGGCACGGCGTCCACGAGCGACGCGACGTTCAACCGCCTGCTCGAACTCACCGACATCGCGATCGACGCGAACCTGCAGGGCATCCTCACCGACTGCCCGAACCGCGAGAAGCTCGGGTGGCTCGAGCAGGACCACCTGCTCTTCGACCTGCTCGCCGCCCGGCGCGACGTCGGCCCGGTCAAGCGGAACACTGTGCGGCTGATGATCGAGTCGCAGCGCGCCGACGGGTCGCTGCCCGAGATCGCCCCCGAGGTCGTCACGTTCGGCGGCGTGTTCAGCGACGACATCCACTGGGGCGGGGCGCTGATCTCGATCCCGTGGCAGCTGTACCGCGAGTACGGGGACAAGGCGACGCTGGCGTCCGCGTACCCGGCGCAGCAGCGGTACGTCCGGTCGCTGCAGGCGCGGTCGTCCGGCTATCTGATCTCGTTCGGCCTCGGCGACTGGATCACCCCGGCCAAGGGCCGACAGACCCAGCTCACCGTCTCGATGGGCTACTACGCGGCCATGCGCCGGATGGTCGACAACGCGACCATCCTCGGCAAGCCGTCGGACGCCGCGGCGTACGCGGCGACGGCGTCCCAGATCAGGGCGGCGATCAACGCGAAGTACTACCGGGACGGGCTCTACGGCTCCGAGCAGGCGACGAACGCGATGGCGGTCGCGCTCGGCATCGCGCCGGACGCCGAGCGCGCGAAGGCGTCCCTGGTGTCGGTGATGCAGGGCTGGCAAGGGCATTTCAACACCGGCGAGATCGGCCTGGCGTACCTGTACGACGCGCTGCACGCGATCGGACGCGACGACCTCCTCTGGACGGCCGCCATGCAGAGCACGGCGCCCTCCTTCAAGTGGTTCGTGACGTCCGGGTCGCCGGCGCTGCCGGAGGCGTGGTCGGGCATGGACGGCGGCTCGTCGCTCGCCCACATCATGCTGGGCTACCCGGCCCAGTGGGCCTACACCGGCCTGGCCGGCATCGGGCAGGCGTCCGACTCGGTCGCGTACAGCCACCCCCTCATCCGGCCGGCGGTGTTCACCGGGCCGGACAAGGTCACGGTGACCCGCGAGACGGTGCGGGGGCGGATCGGCGTCTCGTGGACGAGGTCGGGCGGCACGGCGTCCGTGACCGTCACCGTCCCGGACGCGATCGGACGCGCGACGGTGATCCTGCCCTCCGGCACGCGGGACGTGGGCCCGGGCACGACGACCCTGACCACCACCCTCGGGGCCCGGCCCTACGCCGCCGCAGCCTTCGGCGTCCCGACCGGGACCCTGTGGAAGCTGCCCTGGTCGGCTGCGATCTGGGGCACCGTCGGCGGCAAGGTCAAGACGATCATCTACGCGCAGTGGCAGGCGACGGGCTTCACCGCCCCGAAGGTGGCGCTGCCGCCCGGCTCGCGGGTGTGGAAGCGGCGCACGGCCGCGACGATCTACGTCACCGACCCGGCCGGCGCGGTGCACGCGCTGACCGCGGCCGAGTGGAAGGCGCTCGGCTACCCGAAGGCCACGATCGTCTGACGCCTACCGCAGCGCCGCCGCCCGGGTGAGGAACTGCTTCAGCAGCGGCCCGGCGGTCTTCGCACCGGATTCCCCATCCTCTACGAAGACCGCCACCGCCAGGTCGCCCTGGATCGCGATCATCCACCCGTGGAACCGGACCGGCGCTGCGCCGTAGCTCGCCGTGCCCGTCTTCGCGATCACCTGGCCGCCCGGCGTCCCCTGCAGGAACGTCGCGCCGCCGGTCGTCACCACGCCGCTCATCAGCGACCGCAGCTGCCCGGCCTCGGACGCCGTGAGCGGCCGCGCGGGCGCGGCCACGGCGTCCGGCTGCTCACCCTCGACCAACCACGGGCGCACCGCCTCGCCCTTCGCGATGGACGCCGCGACCGTCGCCATGCCGAGCGGCGACGCCAGCACCTTGCCCTGCCCGATCATGGACGCCGCGTGCTCGACCGTCGGCGCGTCGCCCGGCACCTCGCCGAGCACGCCCGGCACGACGAGATCGGGCGCCACGTTCAGCCCCAGCGCATCGCCGGCCGCGCGCAGGTCGGCCTGGGACACCTTGTCGCGGTTCGAGATGAACGCCGCGTTGCACGAGTGCGCGAACGCCGTCGAGAACGGCACGCTGCCCAGCGCGGACGCCGGGTACCCCTGGAAGTTGTCGAACCGCATGCCCTCGACCGTGATCGACGGCGTGCAGGCCACGCGGCTGCCGGGCGCGATGCCAGCCCGCAGCATCGCGAGCCCGCTCACGGTCTTGAAGGTGGAGCCCGGCGCGTACTGGCCGAGCGTGGCGGTCGAGTACCCGCCGCCGCCCTGCCCGGACGCCGCCGCGAGCACCGCGCCGTCGCTCGGCCGGATCGCCACGATCGCGGACGCCGGCTTCACCGGCCCGAGCACCGCCTCGGCGGCCTGCTGCAGCCCGACGTCGATCGACAGCGCGAGGTCGCGCCCGTCGGTCTGCTCGACGCCGTACAGCTCCCGCCCCGTGCCCGGCCGGTCGCGCAGCTCGGCGAGCACCTGGTACCCCGCCGAGCCGCGCAGCACGTTGTCGCGCCGCGATTGCAGCCCCGTGAGCCCGACGAGGTCGCCCGCGGCCACGGCGCCCTGGGACTTCTCGATGATCTCGGGCGTGGCCTCGCCGACCACCCCGAGGATCGGCCGCGCGAACGACGGCGTCAGCCCCAACGGACGCACCGTCTTGATCGGCCGCACCCCCTCGATCGCGACCGCCTTCTCGGCCTGGGCGGCCTGCATCGGGTCGTTGTCGCGCAGCACCGCGGCCTCGACGTACGCCTTCGGGCCGGCCTTCTGCACGCGCGTCGCGTAGCGCTCCGCATCGAGACCGACCACGGACGCCAGCCGTCGCGCCGCCGCGACGGCGGCCGCCGCGTCCACCGTCGTCTTGTCGACGCCGACCCTGGTCGCGGGCTGGTTGTAGGCCATGCGCGCGTCGCGCGCGCCGACGATCGCGCCGCGGGTCGGCAGCAGCCGGCGGCCGCGCAGCCGCTCGTCGCCGGCCAGGCCGGGCGCGACGACGGTCGGCGCCCAGGACGCCCGCCAGGCGCCCCCAGGGCTGCCCGCGGTCGAGAGGGTGACGGTCGCGTCGTACTCCCAGTCGGGGTGCCCGGCGAGCAGCGGCCAGCGGTAGTGCAGGACGGCCTCGGCGCTCGCCCGGTCGGGCCCGAGGCGCACGTCGCCCACCGTGACGGCGGGTTTCGCCGCGATGCCGCGGGTGATCGTGGCGTACTCGGCCGCCGGGTCGACCCCGGCGGTGACGTGGAAGCCCGCGTTGTCGAGCGCGCCCCGGGACGCCTGGTCGGCGATGCGCTGGGCGAGCGCGCGGGCGTCCCGCTCGGCGGAGCCCTGCCACCAGACGACCGCGAACGCACCCGCGGCGACGAGCGCGACGGCGACGACGGCGGCCACGATCTTGTGCGTGCGCGACATGCCCCCATGGAAGCACACGGGTCCGACACGTCCGGAGAGATTCGGCGCCGGGGCCGATGATCGGCATGATGGTCCGCGCGGGGGCCACCCCGGGAAAGGAGGTCCGGCCGTGACCGAGTCCACCCCCTCCGGCGACGCGCCCGGCTTCGCACCCCCCGGCGACTCCCCCGACTTCGCTCCCCCGGACGCCTCCCCCTCCTTCCCGCCGCCCGCCGGCCCCGCCGTCGGCGGCGCGGCACGCGACAGCCGCCCGCACCGGCGATCCTGGTTCTCCCGGACGCCCCGGACCCCTCGGAGCGCTCGGACCCCTCGAGCGTCCCGGCCTCGGACCCGCCGCCGCGGCCGGCTCGCCACGGCGCTCACCGCCGCGGCCGCCGTGTGCGTGCTCGTGGTGGCGCTCGCGGTGACGCGGCCCTGGGACGTCCAGGTCACGCACGTCGCCCCGCCCCTGCCGGACCTCGCGTCGACGCCCCGCCCCGCCTGGACCGTGAGCCTGGGCGACGGCGTCTGGGCGGGGCGCGTGCTCGACCCCGGCCGCACGCACCCGCGCCTCGCCGA
>CALMAD010000171.1 GCA_937859105.1 uncultured Propionibacteriaceae bacterium | reverse complement strand
GCACCAGGCCTGCAGCTTCGCCGCCGCCGCATCGTGCTCGGCCTTGCTGTTGGTGAACGCGGTCTCGCCGGTGTCGAGGTTGATCGGGACGAAGTACGTCCAATCGCCCGGCGCCGGGTTGAGCGCCGCCTCGAGAGCCTTCTGCGCCGGCGCGGAGATCGGCCCCGGGGGCAGCCCGTCGTAGCGGTAGGTGTTGTACTTGCTGCGCGACTGCCGGTCCTCCGGCGTGGTCCAGATCGTGTTCGTCTTGTTGACGGCGTAGGCGACGGTCGAGTCGAGCTGGAGGCGCATGCCCTTGTTGAGGCGGTTGTAGAGCACGCGCGCCACCTTCGGCCGGTCCTCATCGCGGTAGACCTCGCGCTCGATGATGCTGGCGACGATGAGCACCTTCCACGGGTCCTTGACGGGGGTCGCCTTCGCCTTGTTCGCGAAATCGAGGGAGCTGGCGACCTGGTTGAACTGGGCGATCGGCACCTTGACCACCGACTCGGCGGTCGGATTGTTCGGCACCTGATAGGTGTCGGGGAACAGGAAGCCCTCGGCCTTCGTCGCATTGAGCGGCGGCTGGGCCCAGTTCGGCAACCCGAGCTCGGCCGCGGAACTCCGATCGATGACGGACGCCAGATCGTCTTGGGAGATGCCGGACGCCTTCGCCATCGACGCGAGCTCCTGCGACATCCGCTGGCCCTCGCGCACCTGCATCATGATCTTCACCGACCGGCTCGGGTCGAGCAGCATGTCGAGCGCGGTCGCGGCGGGGATCTGCGTGCGGAGCTTGTACCGGCCCGCCTGCAGCTTCTGCGCCTCGTCGGGCCGCATGGACGCCGCCTGCTGGAAGGTCTTCGCGTCCTTCACCACGTCGGCGCTCTCCAGGATCGAGCCGATCTTCAGCACGCTCGCCCCGCTCGGGATGTCGACCGTGACGTCGGCCACGCCCGACCCGGCGTAATCGCCCTTGCTGCGGAAGTCTTGCCAGACGCCGATGGCCTTGGTCGCG
Source organism: uncultured Propionibacteriaceae bacterium (assembly GCA_937859105.1). Lineage (GTDB taxonomy): Bacteria > Actinomycetota > Actinomycetes > Propionibacteriales > Propionibacteriaceae > Propioniciclava. The sequence continues at coordinate 5,039 of CALMAD010000171.1, read as the reverse complement.
AGGAAGATGCCACCCACGAGGAAGACGCTGAACGCCAGCGCGACGGCGGCCCAACTCTTGGCCCGGTGCCGCAACTCCTTCTTGTCCCACTCGCCGGTATCGGGATCGCGCAACGTGTCGCGCTCTTTGTACCGATGACCTGCCATCAAGCGTCCTTCCCCGTGATCAGTTCACCCGCCGGACGCCCGGTGTTGCGTTCGGTGGCCAGTGCGCTGGTGAGGATCGCGACGGCAGCCGCCTGATCGATCACCGAACGCTGCCGCTTGCTGCTGCGCCCCGCGGCCCGCATCTGTTGCGAGGCCACGACGGTCGTCAGCCGCTCGTCGACGAGGCGGATCGGGATGTCGGGAAACCGGGCGGCCAGCAACGCCGCTCGCTCGCGGACGCCCTTGGCGGCAGCCCCTTCTACCCCCGCGAGATGACGCGGGAGGCCCATCACGAACTCGATCGGCTCGTACTCGGCGACCAACGCGGTCAACCGGGCGAGAACCGCCGTCTCGTCAGCGGCGTTTGCAATTGTTTCAACAGGATAGGCCAGGGTGCCCAACGGATCGCACGACGCAACGCCGATGCGCGCCTGCCCCCAATCGAGGGCCAGCCGCGCCCCGGTGCGAAAACCGCTCATGCGCCCGGACGCCCCGTCACCCCGCCAGGGACGCGCGCACGGCGGCGAGCGCGTCGTCGGCTCCCGCCCCGTTCGTGCCGCCGCCCTGGGCGATGTCGTCCTTCCCGCCGCCGCGGCCCCCGAGCCGGGACGCCGCCGCCCCGACCAGGTGCCCGGCCTTGGCCCCGGCCGCCCGCGCCGCCTCGTTCGTGACGACGGTCACCACGGGCTTGGCCTCGGTGCCCCCGACGAGCGCGACCACCGCAGGCTGTGCCCCGACGGCCTGCCGGATCTCGAGCGCGAGGGTTCGCAGCTCATTGCCGCCGACACCGGGCACCTTCTGAGCGACCAGCTTGACCGCCCCTGCGTCGGACGCGGTCGCCGCCAGGCTGCTCACGCTGCCGAGCAGCTGCGCTGCCTTGAGATCGGCGATCTGCTTCTCGGCCGCCTTGAGCTGGGCCGCCATCTTCTCGACGCGCTCGGCGAGCTGCTCGGGCTGGGTCTTCAGCGCGTCCGACAGCGTCGCGATCAACGCGCGCTCGGCGGCGAAGCGCGCGAAGGCGTCCTGGCTCACCAGGGCCTCGACGCGCCGGATGCCGGAGCCGACCGACTGCTCGCCCACCAGGTTCAGCAGCCCGATCTGCGAGGTGCGGCCCACGTGCGTGCCGCCGCACAGCTCGCGCGACCAGGGCCCGGCGAGTTCGACCACCCGGACGACCTCGCCGTACTTCTCGCCGAACATCGCCTGCGCGCCGAGGGCCTTCGCCTCGGCCAGGGGCATCTGGGAGTCGGTGACCTCGTAGTCGGAGCGGATCGCCTCGTTCGCGATGCCCTCCAACTCGCTGCGCATGGCGCCGGACAGGCCGTGGGTGGAGTTGAAGTCGAAGCGGAGGTAGCCCGGCTTGTTGTACGAGCCCGCCTGGTGGGTGCCCTGGCCGAGCATCTGCCGCAGCGCCGCGTTCACGATGTGCGTCGCCGTGTGGGCCTGGCAGGCGCCGAAGCGCGCCGCCGCGTCCACCTCGGCCGTGACCTGCTGGCCGACCGTCAACTCGCCCTCGGTGACCATGACCTTGTGGACGGTCAACCCGGCGACCGGCCGCTGCACGTCGACCACGTCGAGCGAGAGGCCGTCGCCGGTGATGAGGCCGGTATCCGCGTCCTGCCCGCCGGCCTCGGCGTAGAACGGCGTCTCGTCGAGGACGACCTCGACCACGTCGCCCGGGCGCGCCGAGCCGATCAGCTTGCCGTCGGACACGATGCCGCGCACCGGCGACACCGTGGTCAGGTCGGTGTAGCCCAGGAACGGCGTCTCCCCCGCGTCGCGCAGCTGGCGGTACGCCTCGGTGGACGCCGCCCCGCCCTTCTTGGCGCGCGCGTCGGCCTTCGCCCGATCCTTCTGCTCTTGCATGAGGCGCTTGAACTCGGCCTGGTCGACCTCGAGCCCCGCCTCGGACGCCATCTCGAGCGTGAGGTCGATCGGGAACCCGTAGGTGTCGTGCAGCTGGAACGCCTGGTCGCCCGCCAGCACGGTGGCCCCCGCGCTCTTCGCGCGCCCGACGGCGACGTCGAAGATCTGCGTGCCGGCCGCCAACGTGCGCCGGAACGCCGCCTCTTCCGCGTACGCGACCTCGGAGACCCGCGGCCACTCGGCGTCGATCTCGGGGTAGGACGCGCGCATGAGGTCGCGGCTCACCGGCAGCAGCTCGGGCAGCACCTGGTCTTCGACGCCCAGCAGCCGCATCGCGCGGATGCTGCGGCGCAGCAGCCGGCGCAGCACGTAGCCGCGCGCCTCGTTGCCCGGGGTGACGCCGTCGGTCATCAGCATCAGGGAGCTGCGGATGTGGTCGCCGACCACGCGCATGCGGACGTCGTCGTCGTGGTTCGCGCCGTAGCTCTTGCCCGCCAGCTCGGCCGCCTTCGCGAACACTGGGTAGACCTCGTCGATCTCGTACATGTTCGCCTTGCCCTGCATGAGGTAGGCGATGCGCTCGAGGCCGGCGCCGGTGTCGATGTTCTGGCTGGGCAGCGGGCCGATGATGTCGAAGTCGTCTTTCGCCCGGACCTCCGACAGATCCTCCTGCTGGAACACGAGGTTCCAGATCTCGAGGAACCGGTCTTCATCCACCGCCGGGCCGCCGTCCGCCCCGAACTGCGGGCCGCGGTCGATGTAGATCTCGGAGCACGGCCCCCCGGGGCCCGGGATGCCCATGTGCCAGTAGTTGTCTTTGAGGCTGCGGCGCTGGATGCGCTCGTCGGGCACACCGACGGACCGCCAGTAGGACGCCGCCTCGGCGTCGCCCTCGGGGTAGTCGGGGTGGTAGCCCGGCCCGAGCACGGTGACCCAGACCTGCTCGGGGTCGAAGCCGAGGCCCCCGGCGTCCTGAGAACCCGTGACCAACTCCCACGCGAAGTTGATCGCGCCTTCCTTGAAGTAGTCGCCGAAGCTGAAGTTGCCGAGCATCTGGAAGAAGGTGCCGTGACGCGTGGTCTTGCCGACCTCCTCGATGTCGAGCGTCCGCACGCATTTTTGGCAGCTCACGGCCCGGTCGTAGGGGGCCGGCTCGGCGCCGGTGAAGTAGGGCTTGAAGGGCACCATGCCCGCGTTCACGAACAGCAGCGTCGGGTCGTTGTAGACCAGCGACGCCGACGGCACGAGCGTGTGGCCGTGCTGCGCGAAGTAATCGAGGTAGCGGCGCCGGATCTCGGCGGTCTTCATCAAAGCCATCCTTCGTCAGGTACGAATGCGGACGCCCCTGCCGGAGCGGCCATGCGCAGCCTAGTGCACGCCGCCGACAATCCCAGCCGGAGGGGCGGGGGTTGGGAGTCGGGCCCGGGCGTCCGGAAGATCAGCCGGACGCCCCGTCGGCCGGCGACCGGCCGGCGGGCGGCGTCCGGCCGAGAAGCTCGTCGAGGACGCCGAGCCGCTCCGCGATCGCGGCCTCGTTGCCGTTGCCCGTCGGGCGGTAGTACTGGGCGCCCTCGAGCACGTCGGGCAGGTAGGTCTGCGCGGCGACGCCATGGGGGTAGGAGTGGGCGTACCGGTAGCCCTCGCCGTGCCCGAGCGCCTTGGCGCCCGGATAGTGCGCGTCGCGCAGGTGGGCCGGAACCTCGCCGACCCGCCCCGAGCGGACGTCGGCCAGGGCGGCGTCGATGGCCATGATCACCGCATTCGACTTGGGGGCGGTGGCCGCGGCGACCGTCGCCTGGGCCAGGTTGATGCGCGCCTCGGGCATCCCGATGAGCTGGACGGCCTGCGCCGCGGCCACGGCGGTCTGCAGCACGGAGGGGGCCGCCATCCCGATGTCTTCGCTGGCGAGGATGATGAGGCGCCGGGCGATGAACCGCGGGTCTTCCCCGGCCTCGATCATGCGGGCCAGGTAGTGCAGCGCCGCCTGCACGTCGCTGCCCCGGACGCTCTTGATGAACGCGCTGATGACGTCGTAGTGCTGGTCGCCGTCCTTGTCGTAGCGCAGCGCCGCGCTGTCGACCGACTTCTCGACGGTGTCGGCGTCGATCTCGGTCGCGCCCCGAGCCGACGCGGACGCCGCCGCCTCCTCGGCGTAGGTGAGGACGCGCCGCGCGTCCCCGCCCGCCATGCGCACGAGCGTGGACCGGGCGTCGGGGGTGAGCGTGTACCGCTCGCCGCCCGGGGCGACGAGCCCGCGCTCGTCGGTCAGCGCCCGGTCGAGCAGGACGCCGATGTCGTCGTCGGTCAGGGGTTTCAGCGTGAGCAACAGCGAGCGGCTCAGCAGCGGCGAGATGACCGAGAAGCTCGGGTTCTCGGTCGTGGCCGCGATGAGCGTGACGAGGCGGTTCTCGACGGCGGGCAGCAGCACGTCTTGCTGGGCCTTGTTGAACCGGTGCACCTCGTCGACGAAGAGCACCGTGCTGGTGCCCCGCGCGAGCTCGCGCTTGGCGGCCTCGAGCTCGGCGCGGACCTCCCGGACGCCCGCCGTCACCGCCGACAACTCGACGAAGCGGCGGTTGGTGGCGCGCGAGACCACCGAGGCGATCGTCGTCTTGCCGACGCCCGGCGGCCCCCACAGGAACACGCTCATCGGCTGCCCTTCGGCCAGCCGCCGCAGCGGCGAGCCCGGGCCGAGCAGGTGCTGCTGGCCCACGATCTCGTCGAGCGTGACCGGCCGCATGCGCACGGCGAGCGGCAGGTTCGCGTGATCGGCGCTCGACAGCGAGCCCCCGCGGGGCGAGGACGCCTCGCCGGCGCGCGCCGGGGGGTCGGGGTTTCCGAACAGGTCCGTCACGGCTCGCCATCCTAGGCGGGCGGGCCGACAGAACGGCGGACTTGCCAGACGAACACTCGCGATATATCGTTAGTAGTACGTAGACGACGAAAGGAGAACGTCATGGACTACGCCATGCGACAGCCGTGGTGGCTGATGATGAATGACGGCGACGACCTCGGTCGTCGCGCGGG
>CALMAD010000170.1 GCA_937859105.1 uncultured Propionibacteriaceae bacterium | reverse complement strand
CGTCGTCGCGGCGTCCGGCGGCGAGCCACCCGGACGCCAATGTGCGTGCGGCGTCCGCCCACGTGGTCGCGAGGCTCTGGCGCGCGAAGGCGCGCAGCTCGGCGGCGTCCGTGTGGACGCCCATCAACTCGATCGGACGCCCCGCCAGCGTCACCCCGAAGGCGGCCAGTTCGGCCCAGCTCGCCGGGTTGACGTCGTGCGTGCCCTCGCCGACGACGGCCCCGTCGCGGACGACCGGCACCGGCGGGCATTCGGACGCCGGGCGTCGCAGGTCGCCCGCGACGCAGCAGAAGCCGTCGAGCGCGCGGCCGGGGGCGGCGGCGTCCGCCCGGGAGACGGCGTAGGAGAGGGCGGCGAGTTCGTTGGCGTCCGGACGCCGCGCCAGCACGGCGGTGACGTCGACGTCGCTCGCCGGGGCGACGTCGCCCGACGCCAGCGAGCCGCGCAGGTACAGCCCCTCGAGCAGGCCGGGGGCGATGGCGTCCAGCATGCCGCCGAACTCCTCGGCGACCCGCTCGACCAGCTCGTCCAGCTCGCCCATGCCACCCACCCCGGACGTCACAGGATCGGCGTGTGCGTCTCGTGCCGCAGCCGCCAGCTCTCGCCCGCCTTGATCCACACGGACGCCGCGGCGGTCACCTGGTCGGACGTCCGCCGACGCCAGCGCAGCAGCGCGACCCACGGGGCGAGCTCGTCGACGTCGATCACCTCCACCTCCCCGGACGCCGCGGCCGTCTGCAGGCGCGCCAGCAGCCGGCCCTTCCCGGACGCCTTGCCGGCGGCGTCCGTCACCGTCAGCTTGGGGTGCAGCAGCGCGTCGAGCCGCTCGGGGCCGGGCCGGTCCTCGGCGAGCAGCTCGCGCTGCAGCGCGACGACGGGGTGCTCGGCGGGGGCGTCGGCGTCCAGCAGCGAGGGCGCCTCGGGCGGCGCGGGCTCGTAGGTCGGGTTCGGCCGCTTCGGCGCGCCCGGCCGGAACCCCGGACCCCGGTCGACGGGCTTGCCGTCGCGGTAGGCGGTCGCGGCGGCCCGCGCGCGTGCGTCCGCGGCTTCGTTCATCGCGTGCCCGGCGTGCCCGCGCACCCACTCGAACGTGACCGAGCGGCGCTGGAGGGCCGCGTCCAGGTCTTTCAGCAGGTCCACGTTCTGCACCGGCTTGCCGTCGGCCTTGCGCCAGCCCTTGCGCTTCCAGCCGGGCAGCCACTTGGTGAGGGAGTTGATGACGTACTGCGAATCGCAGAGCACGGTCAGGTCGTCGCGGGCGTCCGCGGTGGCGTTCAGCAGGTCGAGGACGGCCATCAGCTCGCCCATGTTGTTCGTGCCTCGCGCCCAACCGCCGGCCCCCCAACGGTCGTCGTCGACGTACCAGGCCCAGCCCGCGGGGCCGGGGTTCGACAGGGAGCTTCCGTCGGCAGCGGCGATGATCACCCCGCCATTCTGCCGCCTGGACGCCCGCGCGCCACTCAGCCCCGCGGCCGCACGAGCCCGGTGTCGTAGGCGAGGACGACCATGCCGACCCGGTCGCGCAGGTTCAGCTTGGCCAGGATGTGCCCGATGTGGGTCTTCACCGTCGCCTCGGCGAGGTAGAGCGTCCCGGCGATCTCGGTGTTCGTGAGCCCTTGCCCCACGGCCGTGAGCACCTCGAGCTCCCGTTGGGTGAGGGGTTCGAAGCGCTCGCGGGCCGGGCGGCGGGCGTCCGGGTCGTCCGGCAGGCCGGGCAGGAACCGCTCGAGCAGCCGGCGCGTCGCCGACGGCGCGACGACCGAGTCGCCCGCCATCACGGCGTGGATCGCGGCGAGCAGCTCGGCCGGGCCGGCGTCCTTGAGCAGGAATCCGGACGCCCCCGCCTTCAGCGCGGCGTAGACGTACTCGTCCAGGTCGAACGTCGTGAGCACGAGCACCTTCGCCGCGGACGCCTCGGCGATGCGCCGGGTCGCTTCGACGCCGTCCATGACGGGCATGCGGATGTCCATGAGGACGAGGTCCGCGGCGACCGCGTCCTCCCCGGTGAGCGCGGCGACGGCCTGGGCGCCGTCGGACGCCTCGGCGACGACCGTGATGTCGGGCTGGGCGTCCAGCACCATGCGGAAGCCGACGCGGACCATCTCCTGGTCGTCGGCGAGGAGCAGGCGGATCATGAGTCCTCTCTTTGGGTCGGGAAGGTGGCGCGCACCTCGAAGCCGCCGGAGGGGCGGCGTCCGGTGGTCAGGGTGCCGCCGAACGCGGCCACGCGCTCGCGCATGCCGACGAGGCCGTGCCCGCGGCCGTCGGTGGGGCCTGGGCCGGCCCCGTCGTCGGCGACGGCCACCGCGAGCCCGCCGGGCGTGTGGGTGAGCGTCACCCGCACGGACGCCCCCGGGCCGGCGTGCTTCAGCACGTTGGTCAGCGACTCCTGGACGATCCGGTAGGCCGCCAACTCGGCCCCCGCGCCGAGCGGCGCGTGCGCGTCCGGGTCGCCCTCGATCGTGAGGGACGCCGCCCGCCCGGCCTCGGCGAGCGGCCGGACGAGCGCCTGGACGTCCGCCAGCGTCGCCGCCGGCGCGCGCTCGGCCTCGTCGCCCGCGCCCGGCTCGCCGGGCCCGGCATGCAGGACACCGACCAGCCGCCGGGTTTCGGCGAGGGCCGTGCGGGCGGTGGACTGGATCGTCGCGAGGGCCGCGCGCGTGCTGGCGAGCCGCTCGGCGGCGTCCCCGTCGGCGTCGGCGAGGAAGGCGGCCCCGTCGGCCTGGACGACGATCACCGACAGCGAGTGCGCCACGACGTCGTGCATCTCGCGCGCGATGCGGGAGCGCTCCTGGGTGGCGGCCAGCGCGCGGGACTGGTCGCGCTCGCGCTCGAGGGCGTCCGCCCGGTCGCGCAGCGCCTGGATGTTCGAGCGCCGCGAGCGCGCGAGCATGCCCATGAACCAGGACGCCGCGACGCTCGCGGAGCCGAACATCCACCAGCCGAGCGGGTCGGTCGCCAGGGGCTCCGCGCCGTGGGCGATGGCGCCGACGACGGTCCAGTCGAGCGCGCCGACGAGCGCTGCGACCAGGCCGAACAGCAGCCACGGGCGCGTCAGGCGCGGGCGCCCGTAGGCGGCGACCGCGTACAGGGCGAGCAGCGCGGTGACGTTGCCGGGGAGGACGTTGTCGGTCCCCGCGAGTTGGATGAGGTGGGCGGGCACGAGCGCAAGCGCGCACAGGTCGGGGTGCGTCCGGCGCCAGAGCAGGGGAGCGCAGTAGAGCGCGGTCCAGCCGAGGCCGATCAGGAGGCCCCAGGAGCCCATCGTCCGGTTGAGGGCGACGGTGCAGCCCATCCAGACGGGCAGGAAGATCACCGCGGCCCACACGGCGTCGCCGGCCGTCGGGCGGGCGGCGAACCAGGCGTGGAGACGGGCGATCACGCCCCTCAGCCTAGGGACGGCTGGTCGCGACGGCGTCCACCGACGGGATGGTCCGGGTGTGCGACCGCAGGAGGCTGCCGCGGGCGGCGAGCAGCGTGAGCGTCCACAACAGGGCGACGGTGGCGACGGAGTAGGGCGCGCCCAGATCGTCGGTGCCGGTGACGCGGATGAACGCCCCGAGCGCGGCGACGATCACCAGCAGCGCGACGGACGCCTGCGCGGCCCGCGCGCGCGGGCCGGCGGCGAACGCGGCGACGATGAGCAGGGCGGCGAGCCCGGCGAGCGCGAAGCGCGCGTACTGGAGGGGGAGGCTGCCGGCGGCGTCCGCGGAGAGCAGCCCCCACACCGGCCAGCTCATGCAGCGCGTGTACGAGCCGGGGCCGGCCGCGTACAGGCTGACCAGGTGCATCACGAGCAGGACGCCGACCGCCGACCACGCCAGCCGGGCCTGCCGGGAGGGGGCCCAGACGGCGGGCGTCCCGGGGGCAGCGCGCCGCACCGCCACCGCCGCGACCAGCGTCGCCATCATCGCGGCGAGGGCCGAGCCGAGGTCGGCGGCCGACACCCACGCGGGGAAGCGCTGCCCGATGACGACGCCGCGCCCGACGTAGCCGGCGACGATCGCGCCGGCGACGGCGACCCAGGGGAGCACCTTGACCAGCGCCCCGGCGTCGCGGCGGCGCGCGGCGACGACGGCGGCGATGAGCGCGGTCGGGCCGGCGAGGATGGCGGACGTCCGGTGGACCATCTCGATCCACGGGTTCTTGAACAGGGCGGCGGTGAGGGGTCCGTTGGGCAGAAGCGCGTTCGCGTCGCAGCCCGGCCAGTGGCCGCACTCGAAACCGGACTGGGTGGCGCAGACCACCGAGCCCATCGCGACCGCGAGCAAGGTGAACAGCGCGGCCGCCGAGAAGAGCCGGCGGGTGGCGGGGTTGGACATCGAGGCACTTTCGTCGTGGGGACGCCCCCAACGTAGACGTCCGGCCTGGT
>CALMAD010000169.1 GCA_937859105.1 uncultured Propionibacteriaceae bacterium | reverse complement strand
CGCCGCCCGGCACCTTCTCGATGAGGTCGCCGTACCCGGACGCCGTGAGTCGCCGGGGCGCGGACGCCATGACGTCGACGTCCGCGATCAGCGCGGCCGGCGCGGGGCAGTCGCGGGTGATCTTGAAGCCGTCGCGCGTGATGGACGCCCCGAATGCGGTGTAGCCGTCCATCGACGCGGCCGTGCAGACGTTGAGGTAGGGACGCCCCAGCTCCCCGGACGCCAGCTTCGCGATGTCGTTCAGGGTGCCCGACGCGATGACGCACGCGACGGCGTCCAGGCTCTTGAGATGGTCGCGGAGCCGTTCGACGTTCTCGTACCCGGCGTAGAGCGTCGGCGTGCCGGGAAACACGAACGGCTCCTCCAGCTGGACGCCGGCGTGCGTGAGCGAGTCCCGCACCTGGACGCCCGCCGCGCGCCAGGTGTTGTCGTCGGCCACCAGGACGCAGGCCGCGCCGGGGAAGGTGTTGGCGAACACGCGTCCTGTCTCGGCGAGGACGCCGCGCCCGAACGCGATCGCCCGGGTGTCGGTGGCGTCGGGGAGGGCCTTGGCGATGAGCTCGGACATTTGACTCCTTGGAAAGCGAAAAGGGCCCGCCAGACTCACGTCTGACAAGGCCCTTTGTGATCAGCTCCCCCGACTGGACTCGAACCAGTAACCCTCTGATTAACAGTCAGATGCTCTGCCAATTGAGCTACAGGGGATCGCTCGACGCGAGAGTCGACTGTACCAGAGTCTTTCTCAGAACGCCCAGTCGGCTCGGATGTGCGCGAGCTCCGCCTCCGCGGCCTCGGCGAGGGCGGGGTCACGCAGGTTGGTGCCGCGGCCGGGCGAGACGCTCCAGATCACCCCGGACGCCCCCGGCGCCAGCGACCGGCGCGCCGACACGATGACGGTCTTGGAGCCGGTGAGTTCGACGGTCCGTTGGAGCACGATCGTCTGCTCGACGCGTTCGCGGAACAGTTCGGGGAGTTGGCCCGGGTTCTCGAGGGCGAGCTTCTCCTCCGTCGCCGGGTCGGACACGGTGCGCCAGCGCAGCGTCCGGGTGTCGAAGTCCCAGCCGCCGCGCTGGATCTCGTGCCACGGCACGGCTCGCCACGGCTCCGGACCCACGACGAGCCGGTCGGCCAGCCCGACCGCCACGGCGTCCGGGCCCTGCCCCCACGCCAGCACGCGCGGACGCCGGCCGCCCTCCTCGGCCACGAACGCGGACAATCCGTCGTACAGTTCGGCGGGCAGCCCGCCTCGATCGAACATCTTCACCCCGCCATTCTTCCATCGCGTTCGAGGGGCGCCTCGGTGGCTCCGCGCCGGCGTGCGGACGCAGCCCCGGCACGCTCGCGGCCCGATCCCCCCCAGCCCACGCACGCCAGCTCGTCGCGGAGAACGTGGTCGCGGAGGCGTCCGAGGCCCGCCTTCTCGCGGCGCCGGACCGTCGACGTGCTGACGCCCAGGGCGTCCGCGACCTCGGTGTAGCTCATCTCGGGGTGGCCGACACCGAACCTCCGGACGATCACCTCCCGCTCCTCCCGCCCCAGCACCGTGAGCATCTGCGGCAGGTGCCGCCAGTCCTCCGCGGCCGGCTGCTCGGGCTCCACCCCGGACGCCCGCAGCGCCTGCAGCGACACCGGCGGCGCGTCGGCGAGCGCCCGCTCCACCCACGCCACCGGACGCCCCAACTCGCCGGCCAACTCCTCGGCGGACGCCTCCCGCCCGAGCGCCGTCGTCAACCGGTACCGCGTCGCCCGCACCTGCCGCTGCTCCCGCGCCCGGCTCACCGGCACCCCGAGAAGACCGCACTTCGTGACGACGGCGTTCATCACCTGCATGCGGATCCACGGCAGCGCGAACGTCGCGAACGCCGCCCCGCGCGTGTGGTCGAACCGCCGCAGTGCCTCGATCAGCCCGAGGACGCCCTCCTGAAACAGCTCGTCGGAGTCCAGGTCGGCCCGCCGCGCATACCGTCGCACGACCAGGCTGACCAGCCGCAGGTTGCCGCAGATCATGCGCCGCCAGGCGCGCTCGCCGTCGGCGACGAGGGCGTCGAGTTCGGCGTCCGTCGGGCTGACCCGCCCGGCCCGCCCGCGCCCGACCTGTCCGCGTCCGGACCCGATCGGCGCCGGCCCCCGG
>CALMAD010000168.1 GCA_937859105.1 uncultured Propionibacteriaceae bacterium | reverse complement strand
ACGGCGAGCGGGACGGACTCGAGCCCGGCTCCGCCCGCCGAAAGCAACCAGGCCTCGGGCCGGCCGTGGCCGTCCGCTTGCCGGACGTCCGCGGCCGCGACGACGGCGTCGCCGGCGGACACGGCGTCCATGATCGTGGCGGGCCCGCTCGCCGGACGCCCGATCGTGCTCCACCCCGGGCCCTCGCGCCGCACGACGCGCGTTTCGCTGCCCTGGGCGCTATCGACGTTGGCGAGGACGACGTCGGCGCGCGGCGTCCGGACGATCTGGGCGCCGGTGGCGCTCCCGCCGGCCATCGTCAACTCGGGGGCCAGCGCCCAGGACGCCCCGTCGCGCGACGTCAGCGCCGCCACCTCGTAGTCGTCGCGGTAGAACGTGCCGACCGCGGCGAACCCGGAGCCGGAACCCTCGACGTCGGTGAGGGTGAAGGAGAACTCGCCGTCCTCCGGCGTCGGGACGCCGGCGGGCTTCCACGTCGCCCCGGCATCCGTCGAGCGAAACACGACCGGCTCACGCACGCGGTCGGCCTGGTCGTCGGCGCGGTCGCGGCCACCCACGGCGACGAGCGTGCGGCCCCGGGCGGCGACGGCGGAGAACCATCCGCCGGCCGGGATCGACCGTCCGGTGAAGCGGAGGCCGTCGGTGCTGGTCCAAGCGGCGGGATGCCCGGCACCGTCGGAGCCCGCGGTGCTGCCGACGAGGACGATCCCGTCGGCAGTCGCGACCCCGGCGACCACCGAGGCCTGCGGGTCGACGCCCTGGATCGCCCGGCGCTCCCACACCCGTCCGTCTGTGCTCGTCCAGGTGTGCCGGGCGTCCGTGGTGCGGCCGTAGTCGAACCAGACCGCCCCCGAGCCGCCGCTCGCCGGCCGGCCGAGCAGGATGCCTGAGCGGTCGTCCGACGGCGTCGCGGCCGCGCGGGCGACGTCGCTGAGGCGTCCATCGGACCAGGTGCGCCCTCCGTCGCTCGACACGCGGTACGCGGGCTCGGCGACGTTGCCGTCGCGCGTCGCGGAGGCGACGACGTTCGGGCCGACGGCGGCCAGCCGCAGCGTCGAATCGCGGACCCCCGGCCCGCGGCCCGCCAGCGGCGCGAACGCCGACGGCGGCAGAGCGTGACCCGCAGGCCCGGACGCCGGGGCGCCGGCCCCCGAGCCCGTGGGCGTCCCGGCGGTGCAGCCAGCCAGGATCAGCGCGACCGCGACCGCCCAGATCGACAGAGCCGTGGCGCGATGGGGCGCCGACGCTGGGCGGGGTCGCGCCGAGTGGGAGCGGGCAGGTCGCGGAGGGGTGGCTCGGGTCATACCGGCGAACCTACGGCGGGGGCACCCGGGGAATCGATGGGGAGTTCTCCCCAATTCGCCGTCCGCCGTGTTCCCTCGCTGACCGCCGCGCCCACATCGGGGCGTCGCTGGTCGCCCGCGGACGTTCCCGCGGGAACGTCCTGGACCATCCGGCGACGTCGAGCGTCGGGTGGATAGGGTGTGCCCCGGTCGGGCACCCCGGCCGGGGCGCCCGAGGGCGTCCGGTTTGACGAAAACCGCAGGAGATCCCCAGAAGGGTTCGGTTGGCATGTCCGCTTCGAGCGCGCCGCAGCGCGTGATCCATCCCGTCGACCAGGTGCCCCCGGCGCCGAAACTCGCCGTCCTCGGCGTCCAGCACGTGCTCGCGTTCTACGCGGGCGCGGTGATCGTGCCGATCGTGATCGGCGGGGCGCTGCACCTCTCGACGGCCGAGCTGGTCCACCTCATCAACGCCGACCTGTTCACGTGCGGGATCGCGACGATCATCCAGTCGGTCGGCTTCTGGCGCGTGGGCGTCCGGCTGCCGCTGGTGCAGGGCGTGACGTTCACGGCCGTCAGCCCCATCATCGCGATCGGCCTCGCCAACGGCGGCGGCACCGCCGGGCTGCTGGAGGTCTACGGCTCGATCATCGTCGCCGGGCTCGTCACGTTCGTCGCGGCCCCCTACTTCAGCAAGCTGCTGCGGTTCTTCCCGCCCGTCGTGACCGGAACGCTCCTCACGATCATGGGGACGACCCTGCTCAGCGTCTCCGCCGGCGACATCGTGCGCGGCGCGAGCGGCGACACGGCGTCCGGTGGGGAACTGTCGCGCAACCTCGCCTACGCGCTCGCCACGCTCGCGCTGATCGTGCTGATCCAGCGGTTCTTCAAGGGCTTCATGGCGACCATCGCCGTCCTCATCGGCCTGGTCGCCGGCACGCTCGTCGCGCTCGTGCTCGGCGACGCCTCGTTCTCGCAGGTCGGGGACGCCTCCTGGGTCGGCCTGACCACGCCGTTCTTCTTCGGGCTGCCGCAGTTCGGGGTGGCGTCCATCATCTCCATGCTGGTCGTCATGGCGATCACCGCCGTCGAGACGACCGGGGACGTCTTCGCGACGGGCGAGGTCGTCGGCAAACGGATCCGCCCGGGGCACGTCGCCGCCGCCCTGCGCGCCGACGGGCTGTCGACGATGCTGGGCGGCATCTTCAACAGCTTCCCGTACACGTGCTTCGCGCAGAACGTCGGCCTCGTGCGCCTCACGCGCGTGAAGAGCCGCTGGGTCGTCGCCTTGGCGGGCTGCATCATGATCGTGCTCGGCCTGATCCCGAAGGCGGGCGCGGTGGTCGCCGCGATCCCCGGTCCGGTGCTCGGCGGCGCGTCGCTCGCCATGTTCGCGAACGTGGCCGTCGTCGGGCTGCAGACCCTCGCGAAGGCCGACATGCACGACAACGCGAACGTCGTCATCGTCTCGACATCGCTGGCGCTGGCCATGCTGGTGACGCTGCAGCCCGGCATCGCGGACGCCGTGCCGGCCTGGGCGTCCATCCTGTTCGGCTCGGGCGTCACGATCGGCTCGCTGACCGCGATCATCCTGAACATCGTGTTCCACCATCTCGGACGCCGCTCCGGCCCCGACGTCGCGCTCGCCGGCGAGCGCTCCGTGAGCCTGGACGAGGTCAACCGCATGGACCAGGCCCAGTTCGTGGACGCCTTCCGCGGCCTCTACGTCGGCGAGACCTGGCCGGTGGAGGAGGCCTGGCGGAGGCGTCCGTTCGCCTCGGCCGCCGACCTGCGCGCCGCGTTTCAGGAGGCGATCCTGGCCGGCACGCCCGACCAGCAGCGCGCCCTCATCCGGTCCTACACCGACATCTCCGACCTGCTGCTCGGCGACAGCCGCGGCCGCAGCGACGAGGAGACCCGCGCCATCGCCGAGACCGGCTCGCTCGCCCTCTCCCGCATGGACGACGCCGACCGTTCCGCCTTGTCGGAGGCCGCGTCGGCTTACCGCGAGAAGTTCGGCCAGCCGCTCGTCGTGGCGATCACGAACCAGACGACGCTGCCGCAGGTGCTCGCCGACGCCTGGCGGCGGGTCGAGTCCTCACCCGGGCGCGAGCATCACAAGGCCGTCGGCGAGGTCGCGAACATCGCCGACCGCCGCTTCGACACCC